>NZ_JBEXQX010000003.1:0-173173 GCF_040612795.1 Streptomyces sp. NPDC006335 | reverse complement strand
TGCTGCTGCTCCATGCCGCCAGCCTCGCACCGTGCGCGCGAATGTGCCGCGGGCGGCCGCCGACGTCCTTGTTTCGTAAGGAGCCGGAGTCCGGTTTATCCGTTCTGCGTTCGTAGGGTGAAAGCCGTGACGACCCCTTCAACGAACGAACCGGCGGCGTCCGTGGACGTCGTGCTGCCCTGTCTGGACGAGGCCGGGGCCCTGCCGTGGGTGCTGGAACGGATTCCGCCCGGCTGGCGCGCGCTCGTCGTGGACAACGGCTCCTCGGACGGCTCGGCCGGCATCGCCGAGGCTCTCGGCGCGACCGTCGTCCGCGAGGAGCGCCGCGGTTTCGGCGCCGCCTGCCACGCGGGGCTGAGCGCGGCCACGGCCGACATCGTGTGCTTCTGCGACTGCGACGCCTCGCTGGACCCCGCGGACCTGGTGCCGTTCGTGGCCGAGGTGCTGTCCGGCGAGGCGGACCTCGTGCTCGGCCGGCGCCGCCCGCAGGGCCGCGGTGCCTGGCCGCCGCACGCCCGGGCGGGCAACCTCGCGCTCGCCCGGCTGCTGCGCCGCCGCACCGGCCTGCGGCTGCGCGACCTGGGCCCGCTGCGCGCCGCCCGCCGCGAACCGCTCCTCACCCTCGGCCTCACCGACCGGCGCAGCGGCTACCCCCTCCAGATGGTGGTGCGGGCGGCCGACGCCGGCTGGCGGATCACCGAGCACGACGTGCCGTACCACCCGCGCACCGGCGCCTCCAAGGTGACGGGCACCTGGCGGGGCACCTGGCAGGCGGTGCGGGACATGAGCCAGGTCCTGTCCGAGTCCGGGACGGGGGTGCGCGCGTGACCACGCTGCTCGTCATCGCCAAGGAGCCGCGGCCGGGACGGGTCAAGACCCGCCTCACCCCGCCGTTCACGCCCGGGGAGGCGGCCGCGCTGGCCGAGGCGTCCCTCGCGGACACCCTCGACGTCGTGGCCCGCACCCCGGCCCGCCGCCGGGTCCTGGTCCTGGAGGGGGCGCCGGGCCCCTGGCTGCCGCCGGGTTTCGAGGTCGTACGGCAGTGCGCGGGCGGCCTCGACGAACGGCTGGCCGCGGCCTTCGCGGGCTGCGACGGCCCGGCCCTGCTGATCGGCATGGACACGCCCCAGGTGACTCCGGAACTGCTCACGGTGGACTTCGCCGACTGCGAGGCGTACTTCGGGCCCGCCGAGGACGGCGGCTTCTGGGCGCTGGGCCTGGCTGAACCGGACCCCTCCCGGCTGCGCGGGGTTCCCATGTCGACGCCCCGCACCGGCGCGGCCCAGCGCGCCCGGCTGAGCGACCTGCGGGTACGGGATCTGCCGCCGCTGCGGGACGTGGACACGGCGTCCGACGCGGCACTGGTCGCCCGGGCGGCCCCGCACGGACGGTTCGCGGCGGAACTGGCACGGCTCGCGGGGGTGCCGCGGTGAGGGGGTCCCAGGTCGGCACCGCGACACGGCCCGCCGGGGACACGGCACCCGTGCGGCCGGGCGGCGGCGAGACGGGGCCCGGGCCCGGGCCGGCCGAACCTCCGCCCCACGGCACCCTCGACAACCCACGCCCCCGAACCGACGTCATCGGGCGCCCACGGAACACCGACCGCCCACCCCGGGAGCCGGCCACGGCCAGGGAACCCGGCGCGCAGTCCGGCCCCGGGGCGCCCGCCGCGGACCCGGAGCCGGCCACGGCCGTCGTGACCGGCCCGCGCCCCGGACCGCGGCCGGCGCTCCCGGGCGCCGGTACCCGGACGTCCGACGCTCCCTCCGGCGGCCGCCGGGTGGAGGGAGACGGCGTCGACGGTCCCCGGCCGCGTGCGACGGACAGTGCCTGGTCCGTCGACCCCTATGCGCGGGCCCTGCGCACCGGACGAGGGCCCCTCTTCCTGCGCCGGGCCGACGGCTGGCTGCTCCCGCTGGAACTGGAGCGCTGGTGCGCCGCCGCGGACGCCGCGGACCTGGAGGTGCTGCGGCGCTGCGAGGGGGCGGTGCTGGATGTCGGGTGCGGTCCGGGGCGGCTCGTCGCCGCGCTCGGCGCCCGGGGCCGGCGAGTGCTCGGCATCGACGTGAGCGAGGCGGCGGTCGCGCGGACCGTCGCGCTTGGCGGGCAGGCCCTGCGGCGGTCCGTCTTCGAGCCCCTGCCCGGCGAGGGCCGTTGGGGCACCGCACTGCTGATCGACGGCAACGTCGGCATCGGCGGCGACCCGTCGGTCCTGCTCGAGCGGACGGCTCAACTCCTCAGGTCCGGCGGCCTGTTGATCGCCGAGACGGTCACCGACCCGGACCTCGACGAGCGGGTCCAGGTGCATGTCACCGACGCCCGGGGCGCGGTCGGTGACCCGTTCCCGTGGGCCCGGCTCGGCACCCCGGCCCTGCTGCGGCACGCGGCCCGCACCGGCTGGGCGTGCGTGGATCAGTGGACGGCGGGCGGCCGTTCCTTCGTCGCACTGCGCCGCCGGACGAGCGTCGGCCTGCGCCGCCGTACGACGAACGCCACCGCCGAACCGCCGAAGAGCACGGCCGTCACCAGCAGCCAGCGGGCCAGGAAGCCGTCCGGGGACAGGCCGGTCGCCGAGGCGTAACGGTCCGCGACCTGCCCGCTGATCAGCGGGAACCACACGAGCAGGAGCAGCAGGGAGAAGGCGGCGGGGACGCGGACGTACAGCACGTGCCGTCCCGCCGCCCTCACCAGCGCCCGGTCCGCCGCCGCGTACAGCGGCAGCAGCACCAGGTCGTGCAGGACGGCCGCCCCCACGAACCACAGCGCGATCCCGAACCCGTCCCCCGCCAGCAGCCGCACCCCCGCGTATCCCGCGAGGGCGAACGAGCAGACGAGCAGGAGGAGTTGGAGGGGGCTGCCGAGAGGGATCCGCATCACAGGTCTCCGAAGGTCAGCCGGGACACCCACTTGGTGTTGAGCACACCGGGCGCCGCGGGCACGATGATCCGGGCCGGGTGGCCGTGGTCGGGGGTCAGGTCCTCGCCGTTGACGGACAGGGCGAGCAGGGACCGCGGGTCGGCGACCTGGTTGGCGCGCAGGGCGGCCCGCCGGAAGGCGCCGTGCCGTTGCAGCGACTCCACGAAGAGGTCCGGCGGATCGTCCTCGTAGCCGACGAGCGCCGCGAGGTCCCGCAGCCGCACCCCGCGCCACCACTGGTCGGAGGTCGACCAGCCCTCCACACAGGCGATGGGCAACGCCGAGCTGTGCAAGGGGAGTCGGAGCAGGTCGGCCCGGCTGAGGCGGACCGTGCGGCCGTCGCGCCCCGTGACGACCAGCCGCCAGGCCTCCGCACCCGTCTCCGCGGGATCGATCCCCGCGTACCGGGCGGTCTTGTTGATCTGGAAGCCGGCAGGGCCGGAGGCCGGCTGGCCGCCCCCGTGCGGGGCGAACAGGGCGGTTCTACGGAGCACACCGTCGAAGCTCTGCCCGGCCGTGGTGAGGAACAGCAGCAGCGAGCCGCCCCCGACGAACCAGAGCGCCCCGCGCCGCGACACGGTCGGCTCAGCAGGGTTCGGCGACACCAACTCGGTTTTCTCCTCGCGGAGTCGACGCAGGTTGCGCAGCGCGAGCGGTGTCTTCAGCGCGGCGTGGGCGATGAACGCGGTGAAGAACACCCACGCCCCGTAGAAGTGCAGCGGGTAGAAGGAGCCCGGGAAGACGTAGTCCAGCTGGACGTTGAGCACCCCGGTCACGAACTCGAACAGGGCGCCGCCGACCAGGAGCAGCAGGGAGATCCGCTCCAGGGCGTGGGCGAGCGAGCGTGCGGGCGGCAGCGTGAACAGCTTCGGCACCACCGACCACAGCTTGGCCAGCAGCACCGGGATCAGGGTGATGCCGAGGGTGACGTGGACACCCTGGTTCAGCCGGTAGAGCCAGTGCGGGTCGGTCGGCCAGGAGAAGAGGTAGAAGCCGAGGATCCCCTTGTCGGGGGTCTTGTCGTTCACCGGCGACAGGTCCGGGTTGTAGGCCGCGTACGACAGCAGCCCCGTCACGAACAGCAGGGTGACGCCGCCGAGGAGCACGATCCCGAGGACCGAGGTGAGCCAGGGGCCGCGCAGCGGACTGCGCCAGAAGGAGGGTGCGAAAGGAGACCGGGCCATGCCCCGACGGTAGGTCCGCGGCCCCCCGGAAACGGGCCCGCGAACCATGACGAAAGTCTGACGTCGTCGCATGTCAGCCGTCCGGGGGCGCGCATGCGGCCTAGCGTCGTCGGCGTGAACCGGGACCTCCTTCGTGACCTGTACGCGGCCGTGTGCGCCGCGCTCCTCGTGCTGACCGCCGTCCTGGTCGGCACGGTGATCCAGCACCGGGACGGCTCGCTCCGGGTCGGCTGGCCGCCGCTCCTGGCGAGTTGGGACCCGCACGTCGGCCCCGGCACCCCGGCCGCGGTGGTCGTGGCGGCCGCCGTGGTGGTCCACGGCCCCTCGCTCGCCGCCCGCCTCACCTGGCGTCCGCTGCTGCTCTCCGTCTGGGGCGCGGGCCTGGCCTGGACGTGGTCGCTGGCCCTCGTGGACGGCTGGCACCGGGGCGTCGCCGAGCAGCTCACCACCAGGAACGAGTACCTGCGGGCCGTCGGCCGCTTCCACGACATCCCGGCGGCCCTGCGGGACTTCACCCGGCACATCCTGATCGACTCGCCCGACAACTGGGGCGCCCATGTCGCCGGGCATCCCCCGGGCGCGACCCTCACCTTCGTCCTGCTCGACCGCGCCGGGCTCGGCGGTGGCGGCTGGGCGGGGACCTGGTGCATCACCGTCGGCACGACCGCGGCGGTCGCGGTCCTGGTCGCCGTACGGACCCTCGCCGACGAGTCGCTCGCCCGCCGCGCCGCGCCCTTCCTGGCCCTGGCCCCGGCCGCGGTCTGGGTGGGCACGTCGGCCGACGGGTACTTCGCGGCGGTGGCGGCCTGGGCGGTGACCCTGCTCGCCCTCGCGGTGCGCGGTGTCCGGCCGGTGCTCAACGGCTTCGGCTCGGGGCTGCTGTTCGGACTGACCGCCTATCTGTCGTACGGCCTGACGCTCATGGCGGTCGTCGCGGGGGCGGTGCTGCTGCTGGGCCGGGGTTCCGCCCTGCGGCCCCTGCTGTTCGCCCTGGCCGGTCTCGTGGTGGTGCCGGTCCTGTTCACCGTGGCGGGGTTCGACTGGTGGGAGGCGTACCGGCTGCTGGTCACGCGCTACTACCAGGGCGCGGGCGGGGTGCGGCCGTACGGGTACTGGGTGTGGGCGAACCTCGCGTGCACGGTGCTGATCGTGGGGCCGGCGACGGTGGCGGGGCTGCGGCGGGTCGTCGTCCGGCTACGGCGGCGCGAGGACCGCGGTGATCTTCCGCTCCCTCTGCTGGTGCTCAGCGCCCTGCTCGCCCTTCTCGTCGCCGACCTGTCGGGGATGAGCAAGGCGGAGACCGAGCGGATCTGGCTGCCGTTCGCGGTGTGGCTGCTGCCCGCGTGCGCCTTTCTGACGGGGGCGCGCGGCTGGCTCGCCGTGCAGGCAGTGCTGGCCTTGCTCCTCAACCACCTGTTGCTGACGGGGTGGTGAGGACGCGACCGGACCGGCCGAGCGGCCGGTCCGGTCCGGAGTCGGTCAGCAGGTGGCCACGCCGTCCAGCCAGGCCGGGCCCTTGATGTAGATGTTGGTCATCCACGAGCCGTCGGTCAGTTTCGACCAGGCGTCGTTGGTGTAGCCGTCGGCCGTCACCTCCTGGGCGTGCTTCTGGCAGACCACGTTGACCGTGGTCGGCTGGGCGAAGTAGTCGACCACGGCGGCGTTGACGTTGGGCTCGCTGTGGGTGCGCACCCCGGTGCCCCAGGTCTGGAACGCCTTGCTGCCACCGGACGGCGGCGGGGTGCTGCTGCCGCCGCAGTCCGGGATGCCGGGCAGCCAGGCCGGGCCCTTGATGTAGATGTTCGTCACCCACGAGCCGTTCGCGAGCTTGGCCCAGGCGTCGTTGGTGTAGCCCTCGGCGCTCACGGTCTCCGCGTGCTGCTGGCACTGGACGGACACCTGCGTCGGCCCGGCGAAGGTGTCGACGACGGCGGAGCCCACGCTCGGCGACCGGTGGGTGCGCACGCCGGTGCCCCAGGTCTCGAAGACGGTGCCGCCGTTCGCGGGCGGCGGGATCGGCGTACCGGAGCCGTTGATGCGGACCGCGCCCGCGTAGTCGCCGCCGGTGCGCGCTGAGGTGACCC
This sequence comes from Streptomyces sp. NPDC006335, assembly GCF_040612795.1. NCBI lineage: Bacteria > Bacillati > Actinomycetota > Actinomycetes > Kitasatosporales > Streptomycetaceae > Streptomyces > Streptomyces sp. NPDC006335. Next base: position 166,989 of record NZ_JBEXQX010000003.1, on the reverse strand, counting down.
GGATGTGGGTGCCCGACTCGTACGCCTCGACCATCTGTCCGCCGCCCAGGTACATGGCGACGTGGTGGATGTGCCCGCTGCCCCAGAACATCAGGTCGCCCGGCAGCAGCGGGGCGGTGCCCTGCCCGGCGGAGAACCGGGCGGAGGCCTGCGAGCTGTGGTACTGGTCGTCGGCCGTGCCGTTGAGCAGGTCCTTGCCGGTCGCCCGGTAGTAGGCGTACCGCATCAGGCCCGAGCAGTCGAAGCCCTTGCGCTCGCCGTCGTGGAGGCTGTCCGGGTCGGAGCCGTCGTAGAAGCCGTAGCTGGCCCCGGGGGTGGCCGCGTGGCCGCCGCCCCAGCTGTACCAGACGCCGATCTGGGAACAGGCCGCGTCGACGGCGGCCTGCGCGGTGGCCGAGGCGCCGGGCGCGAGGACACCGCAGGTGGCGTCCTGGGCGGCGTGGGCCGGGGCGGAGAAGAACGCGGTGAGCGCCAGCGCCGAGGCGCCCAGGATCGCGCCGCTGGTCCGACGGCGCGTGCTGATGGTCTGCAAGGGACTCTTCCTTCGTCGAGAGGGCGCCGGCGGGATACCGGTGACGCCGGGGGGAGACGCGGTGGGAAACCCGGGTGGCACACCCCACCCCCGTGGAGGTGCGCCACCCGGGCTAGTTGTGGAGGGCGGCGCGCATCTTGGCGAGGCCGCGCAGGCGGTTGCGCTGGACCGTGCCGCGGTGGGCGCCGAGGCGCTCCCCGGCCGTGTCGTGGGTGAGTCCCTCCAGGTCGACGAGGATCACCGCGGCGGCCTCCTTCTCGGAGAGCATCCCGAGCAGCGCGAGCGCCGTGGCGGAGGCCTCGTAGGAGTCGAGTCCGCCGTCCCAGCCGGCGTCCGGCAGCTCGTCCGTGGTGCGCTCGCGGCGGGAGGGGTGCTGCCAGGAGTCGCGCAGCAGGTTGAGGGCGACGGCGCAGGTGTAGGCGTACGGGTGCTGCTGCCGGGTCAGGCTCTGGGAGCGGGCCCGCCGGGAGAGCCGCAGATAGGTCTCCTGGAGCAGGTCGTCGGCGTCGTGCGGGTTGCCCGTCAGTGCCAGCAGCCGTCTTCGCAGGCGTGGCATGTCGGCCGTGAAGGACGCGTCGAAGTCCCCCGGGCTCACCCGGTCGTCGGTCTCGCGCGGCGGTGGCGGGCAGGTGGCGTGGCTGTGCATTTCTCTCCCCCTTGCGGTGATCCCTGCGGGGATCCCTGCGGTCGTCGCGGTGATCCCCGCGGTCGTCGCGGTGATTGCTCGCGGCGGTGGTCGTGCGCTGTCCCCGCTCCGGTGGTCAGGCCGGGCGGCGCGGCGGGTCGGCGGGGCCGTAGCGGGCGGCCGGTACGCGGCGCAGCAGGGCCCAGTACCGGTCGCCGTACGACCAGTGCCACCACTCCGTCGGGTAGTTGACGAACCCGGTCTCGGTGAGCACCCGGCCCAGCAGGGCCCGGTACTCGCGCGCCTCGGCGCCGATGCCGGGCGCCTCGGTGCGGCAGGCGCCCGCGCTCTCCTCCGGGGTCGCGTTGACCTCGGTGCCGAGCGGCAGTTCGCGGCCCGTGTGGTCGCACAGGGTCAGGTCGACGGCGCCGCCGCTGACGTGCGGGGCGACCTCAGGCGGCGAGATGTACGCGCTCGCCAGCTCACGGATCCGTTCTTCAGCCGCGTCCGGGTGAGCCCGCCGCATGGTCGCCGCGTACTGCTCGAAGTACCGGCGCTGGAGGTCGGGCGGCCGGTACCCCTCCACCACCAGCAGGCGGATCCCCGCGGGCAGCAGCCGTTGGGCCCGCACGAGCCGCCGCAGCGCGCCGGCCCGCAGATGGGCGTAGCTGCCCTCGTCGTCGGCCTGCCGGGAGTCGAGGAGCAACTGCCCCTCCTCCCGCAGGTCGACGAGCGGTTCCCCGCATTCGTCGTGCGTCACCGCGGCGACCCTGGGGTCCGCGAGCGTGATGATGTCTGTCACGGGAAGAGCGTCGCGCGCGCCTCTGCAAATGCTCTGCAGATCGCCTGCAAGCGCCGGACCAGCGGTTCTGCAGCGACATCACCCCAGGTCCCGCCTATGCCCGCTCCCGCGCCTCCCGCGCCCCCGCCTCCCGGAAGACGCGCATCGCCTCGGCACGGGCCCCCTCGGCCGCGCCCCGCTCCCCGGCCGCCTCCCAGACCTCCGCCAGGCTCCACAAGGTCCGCGCCCGCCACAGCGGAAGGCGCAGCGCCTCCCAGAGCGACAGCGAGCGCTCCAGCGGGTCCCGTGCGCTCCCGGCGTCACCGGCGGCCAGGTGCCACTCCCCCAGCGTCCGCAGCACCAGTGCCTCGCCGAAGCGGTCCTGCCGCTCCCGGGCCAGCTCCAGGCACCGCGCGAGCCGTTCGCGCGACGCGTCCAGGAGGCCCAGCCGCAGCTCCACCTTGGCCAGCGACTGCTCCGTGTACATCACGCCGAGTGTGTCGTGGAGGCCGGCGAAGACCCGCAGCACGCCCCGCAGCAGTCGCTCGGCGTCCGCGTACTCCCCTCGCGCCCGGTGGCACAGGGCCACCGCGCGCAGGACCAGCGCCTCGCCGTGCCGGTCGTCCTCGGCCCGGTACAGCTCCAGGGCCTGCGCGAAGGCCTCGCGGGCTTCGTCGTCGTCGCCCTGCTCCCGGTACACATAGCCGAGGCCGTAGAGCGCCCGGGCCCGGGCGCCGCGGTCGTCGAGCCGTCCGTACCCCTCCAGCGCCCGGCCGAGCAGCTCCAACGCCTCGGGGTAGCAGGCCTGTTCGCGCCGGGCCGTGGCCATGCCGAGGAGGGCCTGGGCCGCGCCCTGGACGTCGTCATGGGCCTCGAACAGCCCCAGGGCGTCCCGGTAGTAGGCGTACGACTCCTCGAACTCGTCCTGTTCGTAGCGGAGTTGCCCCAGGCCGGTGAGCAGCCACGCCTCGCCCTCGCCGTCCCCGCTGCGCCGCACCGCCGCCATGGCCGCGGTGTGCGAGCGGGACCAGGCGTCGAACTGGTTGTACAGCGCGACCGAGCTGGCGATCAGCGCCCCGGCGAGGTCCCGGGCGGCGCGGTCCATCCCGTGGTCGGCGCAGTACTCCACGGCCGCGAGCAGACCGGCCTGTTCGGCGGCGAACCAGGCCGCGGGCCGCGTGAGCAGATCCTCCTCGGCCCGCGGATCGTGCGGGTCGACGGGCCGTACGGCGGCCGGTTCGGGGAAGTACCGCGCGGTGCCGCCGGGGCCCCGCGCGGCGGCCTTCTCGGCCAGCCCCAGCCAGCACTCCACCAACCGCCCCACGGCCGACGCCCGTTCCTCGGCGCTCTCCTCCGACAGACAGCGCTCGCGGGCGTGTTCCCGGGCCAGGTCGTGGATGCGGTAGCGGCCGCGGCCCGTGCCGTCCACGCCGATCACGTCGATGAAGTGGCAGTCCACCAGCCGTTCGACGGCCTCCTCGGCCTCCTCGGTGCCGATGTCCAGCAGGGGCGCGGCGATCCAGGCGGCGAAGTCGGGCAGGTCGAGCAGGGCCAGTCGGCGCAGGGCGCGCCGCTCCTGCGGATCGAGGTCGGCGTAACCGAGCTCCAGGCTGGTGCGCAACTCCAGGTCCCCGGCGCGCAGTTCGTTGAGACGCAGCCGCTCGTCCCGCAGGCGGGCGGCGAGCCGGCCGGGCACCCAGTGCGGCCGGGCGGCGAGACGCGCTCCGGCGATACGCACGGCGAGCGGCAGCCGCCCGCACAGGGAGACGATCTCGGCGGTCTGTTCCGGCTCGGCGCGCACCCGGTCCGCTCCGGCGACCCGTCTGAGGAGTTCCAGGGCCTCCTCCTGGTCCGGCACGGTCAGGTCGAGGTGGGCGGCGCCCTCCAGCGCCACCAGCCGGCGCCGGCTGGTGACGAGTACCGCGGATCCGGCACCGGGCGGCAGCAGCGGCCGTACGTGGGCCTCACCGGCGGCGTTGTCGAGGATCAGCAGGATGCGGCGGTGCCCGGTGTACGTGCGGTACAGACCCGTCAGTTCCTCGACGGAGCTCGGCAGGGTCTCCGGTTCGGCGCCCATGGCGCGCAACAGCCGGGCGAGGGCGTCGGCGGGTTGCAGCGGGGCGGTGTCGGCGGCCCGCAGGTCCACGAACAGGCGGCCGTCCGGGAAGAGTTCGGCGGTGCGGTGGCCGACGTGGACGGCGAGCGCGGTCTTGCCCGTGCCGGAACGCCCGGAGATCACCCCGATGGGCGGGGCGGTGCGGCCGGGCTCGTCGACGCGGCCCAGCAATGAGACGGCCCAGTCGATCTGGTCCGACCGGCCGACGAAGTCGGCTATGTCCGGGGGGAGATGGGAGGGGGCGGGCCTCGGGGTCGGCGTGCCCGGTCCGCCGCCGACCGCCGCCGTACGGTCCGTGATCCGCTGCCGGGTCTGCGAAGCGGCGGCGGCTGCCCGCCCCGACGGGCCGAAGCCGGGGCCGGACGGCGCGGGGTCGGCGGAACGCACGCCGGAGCCGAGGGCAGAGGTGGTGTGGGCTCGTGCACCCGGGCCGAACGGTGAGGGATCGTGCGGCCGCGAGCCGGCGCCCAGCGGCGCGGGGGCGTCGGTGGCGGTGCCCAGCAGCACGGGGTCGTTGGTCAGGACGGCCTTGTGCAGGGCCCGCAGTTCGGGGCCGGCGTCGATGCCCAGTTCCTCGCGCAGGACCTCGCGGCCCTCCTGGTAGGTGCGCAGGGCGTCGGAGACCCGTCCGGTGCGGAACAGGGCGGTCATGAGCTGGCCGCGCGGTCGTTCCCGCAGGGGGTGGGCGGCGACGTGCGCGAGCAGGGGCGCGATCGCGCGGTCCGCGCGGCCCAGTTCCAGTTGGAGGCCGAAGGACTCCTCCTGGGCGACCAGACGCAGTTCGGCCAGCCGGGCCGCCTCGATCCGCGCGAACGACTGGCCCAGCCCTTCGAGGGCCTCCTGGCCCCGCCACAGCCCCAGCGCCTCGGCCAGCAGTTCGGCGGCCTCCTCCGCGTGGCCCCCGGCGGCCTGGGCCCGGCCCGAGGTGAGCAGGTCCTCGAAGCGGCGGGCGTCGACCTGGGAGGCGTCGAGGTCGGCGACGTATCCCGGCGGGCGGGTGCGGATCACCTCCGCCTCGCCGACGCGGGCCAGAGCGCGGCGCACCGCGGAGACATGGGTGGCGACGAGGGCGCTGGCGGTGGCGGGCGCCTGCTCGTCCCAGACACAGTCCACGAGCCGTTCCGTGGAGAGCACCTCGCCCAGGTGGACGACGAGTGCGGACAGGACCGCCAGGGGTCTGACGCCGCCGAGCGGGGCCCGCCGGTTCCCCTCCCACGCCTCCACCGGACCGAGAAGACGTACCTGGAGCATCGTTCCCCGATCGCCGTACCGCCCGCCCCACGGATGCGTGTTCGACGATATCGACGGGCGGTGTCCGCGGATGACGGGACCGGCGCGGCCGTGGCCGGATCCGGCCAGTCGATCACCGCGTAGTGGCCCCGCGACAGGGCCTGACAACGGTGCACGGGGACTGATCCCCCGGCTTTCCCTCCGAACGGCGGTTGGCTGGATTTCGACGGTGCCCGGAGATCCCCCTCACCTGAGGGACGGCCTGCCGGGGGCGCTCGTATGACGGCTCTCCGATTTTTCTCGCGCCCGAAACTCATGTGCGTCACGGGTCATACGGACGGGGCCCGGGAGGCGTCAACGGCTCGAAAGCACACATCGTTTCCACCGCGCCCAGGGAGTCGCCCGATGCCACGCCGGACCTTGCTCCTTCTGACCGCCGCTCTGCTGGCGGCGACCGTCACGGGGTGCGCGGACGGGACGACGTCGCGGGCCACCGCCCCCGGCTCCGGCTCGGGCTCGGGCTCCGTTGCCGGCCGCCCCGTCTCGGACGCCCCGGAGGAGACCCTCCACCTCGCCGAGCAGCTCCTGATCAAGAAGTGCATGGAGAAGCGCGGATACCGGTACTGGGTCGAGGAGCGGCCGTCGGCCGACGGGGCGAGCCGGTTCCCCTACGTCGTCGACGACCCGGCCTGGGCCGCCCGGCACGGCTACGGCACGGATCTGTACCGCGAACGGCAGCGGGAGGCCCTGCGCGACCCGAACCAGCGGTACTTCCGTTCCATGCCCGCCGACCGGGCCCCGGAACTGGTGGCCGCACTCAACGGGCCGCAGGCGCAGGGACTTTCGGCCCGTCTCCCGAACGGCATCAAGGTCACGCACAGCGACCGGGGCTGTGTGGCGGAGGCGGAACGGGACCTGTACAAGGACCTGCCGGCGTGGTTCCGGGCCACCCGGGTCACCGACAGCCTCGCCGGCATGCGCGTGACCATGGTGCTCACCGACAAGCGCTACCGGGCGGCCGTCAAGCCGTGGGCGCGCTGCATGAAGGCGAAGGGCCACCCGTATCCGACCCCCGCCGAGGCCCGCGCCGCGGCCACCCGGCCCGACCAGGAGTGGCCGCACGCCGAGGAAGTGCGGCTGGCGTCGGCCGAGGCGGCCTGCGCCGGCTCCGGCTCCGGCTCCGGCTCCGGCTCCGGCTCCGGTGGCCTTTCGGCCGTGGCGAAGTCCCTCGACGCCGCGTACCGGGCCGAGTTGCGGCGGCGCCACCCGGGACCGACGGCCGATCTCGACCGGCTCAGGCGCGAGGCGCTGCCCCGCGCGCGGGCGATCGTCGCGCACGGCGACTGAGCGCACGACGACCGAGTCACGGCCCGGTCCTCCCCGGACCACCACGGCACCGTCCGTGGTCGCACCACCTACCGATCCCTCATCACCATCACCATCACCGAACGAAGGAACCCCCCATGTCCGTCAAGCGTGTCCTCACCCTCGCCGCCTCCGCCGCGGCCGTCGCCGTCCTCGTCTCCCCGGTCACCAGCGCCAGCGCCCTGGAGTCCGGCTCGCAGGGCACCAGGTCGGCCCAGCTCGCCTCCGCCGACGGCTTCCTGCACGTGTATACCCAGCCGTACGGCGGTGGCCGCGAGTGCAAGTGGTCGGGCAACTCCAACGACTGGGGTTCCTGCCGCAACCTGACCTCCGACATCTGGAACAACGGCTACGCGGGCGGCCTCGACGCCGTGGACCTCTACACGGCCCCCAACGCCGGTGGCGCGCACGCCTGCATCAGCCAGGGCGACCGCTGGTGGGACACCACCACCGGCAAGTACCACTTCACCTACGGCGCCGGCCTGGAGCAGTTCGGGGCCAGCGTCAACAACAACATCTCCTCGCACCGCTGGGTCGACTACTGCAGCCAGGGCTGACCCGCCCGCGAGCTCGCCCCGGCACCCGGTCACGGGTGCCGGGGCGACCCGTTCGAGCACGCTCGCCGCACCCCGTGTCGCCCGCCCGCCCACGCTCCTTCGACTGCCGGACATTTGAACGTCACACCGAGCGGGAACGTTTCCCTCGTCCCCTCTGCATCGCCTTGCCTCCGTCATGTCCCGTGTCCCGCACGGGGCATGACGCGAAAGGACGACGTGCGCCGTGTCCCTGCTTCCGCTCGAAGGTCCCCCGGGTCCGCTCCCCGCCGCCGCCCCGGCCCCGCTCCCGATCAGCGCCCCGGCTCCCGCTCCCGACGGTTCCCGCCGCTCCCCGACCCGTCTCGCCCGCCGCCTGCTCACCGTGCTCCCCGTCCTGCTCATCGGCGTGTGGGCGGTGCTGGACCGGCGTGCCCTGTACGACGGCACCGCGCGGCTGGCCTCGGCCGATCCCGGCTGGCTGCTCGTGGGGTTCCTCTACACCTGCCTGGGCTGGATCTCCGCCTCCGTCGTACGGCAGGGCGCGCTGCCCGAGCGGCTGCCGACGGGGCTCCTGGTCGCCTCGCAGTTCGCCGCCGGCGCCGCCAACCACGTGCTGCCGGCGAGCCTCGGCGCCCACGCGGTCACCCTGCGCTTCCTCCGGGGGCAGGGCGTCCCGCTGGCTCGGGCCACCGCCTCGCTCGCCCTGTACGCGCTGGTCAGGCCGATCGCCAAGACGCTCGTCCTGATCGGCTTCGTGGTGGCGCTGCCCGATCTGCTGCGGCTCGGTGATCTGGTCCCGGACCGGCGCATGCTGTTCCTGCCCCTGGTGGCCGCGGGACTCGGACTCGGCGCCACGCTCCTGCTGCTGACCCTCGTCCGCCCGCTGCGCCACCCGGCGGTCACGTTCGTGCGCACCGCGCTGACCGACGCCCGCCGACTGCACACCATGCCGAGCCGGGTCCTCGCCCTGTGGGGCGGCGCGGCCGCCGCGCCGCTGCTCCAGGCGAGCGTGATCCACGCAGTCGGCGCCTCGCTCGGGGTGACGCTTTCCTGGGCGCAGGTCGCGTTCGCGTACCTCGCGGCGAGCAGTGCGGTCGGGTCCGTGCCCGCGCCCGGCGGCATCGGACCGGTGGACGCGGCGATGGTCCTCACCCTCGCCGTCTACGGCGTCCCGGTGAGCGTCGGCACGGCGACCCTGATCGGCTACCGCGTCCTGACGGTGTGGCTGCCCCTGCTACCGGGGGTGTTCTGCATGTCGGCGCTGGTGCACCGGAAGGTGCTGTGAAGACTCGGCCGCAGCAGAAACCGGTGAACCTCTTACCCCCGAAGCCCTAGCTGGCCGTACGCCGGACCCGCCCCGCATACCGCTTCTCCAGCTCCAGGTTCCCCTCGAAACCACCCGGCACGTTGGCCGACACGTAGACCGGCGGCCGCTCCCCGGCCGCGAGCAGCAGGCCCGAGGCCTCGGCCACCACCATCTGCACCAGCATCACGCCGGTCAGGGTGGACAGCGCCCCCACCGCCCCGCCGCCCGGCAGCGACAGCAGCGCGTCCCCGGCCGGCGCCGCGTTGTCCAGCACCACGTCCGCGAGGTCCACCAGCTTCTTGCCGCTCGCGTGACCCGCGGGCACCGCGCCCGTGTGCGTGAGGGAGGTGATCGCGAGGATCTTGTGTCCCCGCGACCTGGCGTGCAGCGCCATCTCCACGATGACGCTGTTGACACCGGAGTTGGAGATGATCACGAAGAGGTCCCGGGCCTGGGGCGCCGCGAGGTCGTAGAGGCGCTCGGCCACCCCCGGCTCACGCTCCAGGAGCGGGTCGTCGAGCACGCTCGGCGCGTCACCGCCGTAGAGGACGAGGTCGGACATCTGGATCCGGTTGGTGGGCACCAGGCCGCCCGCCCGGCCGGCCACCTCCAGGACCATCGCCTGGGAGTGGCCGGTGCCGAAGGCGTGGATCACCCCGTCGGCGCGGATGCAGTCGACGATCAGCTCGGCGGCTCGGCGCACGTCCTCGCGGGCGGACTCGGTGACGTGACGGAGGACGCCCAGGCTCTGTTCGGCGAAGCCCTGGGCGCTGACTGACTCGACGGACACGCGACACTCCCCACTGATGGATTGAACCACCATACAACCACCCACCGGTGAATCAATAAACCACAGCACGGTCCTGGTATTCAATCAGCGGCACTAAGGGTGGCTGATACCTTCTTTCCATGCCTCCGACCGACGTCACCACACTGATCCGCACCGAGCTGCCCCGGCTGGCCGGTTCCCTGCGGAAGGTCGGCGAGCTGATCCTGGAGGATCCGGCCGCCGTCACCCACTGCTCCGCCGCCGAGCTGGGCCGCCGCACCGGAACCTCGCAGGCCACGGTGACCCGGTTCTGCCGTGCCATCGGGCTCGACTCCTACCAGCACCTGCTGATCGAACTGGCCCAGGAGCGCGGTCGCGGCGAGGTCTCCGACTGGGGCTCGGCGGAGATCGGCCCCGACATCTCACCGGACGACAGCCTGGAGCGGGTCGTCCAGGTGGTCGGCAGCGCGGACCTGCGCGCGATCCAGCAGACCATCGAGCGCATCGACCTCGACGCCCTGGAGCGCGCGGCCCAGGCGCTGGCCAAGGCCCGCCGCATCGACGTGTACGGCGTCGGCGGCAGCGGCGCGGTCGCCCAGGAGACCGAGACCCGACTGTTCCGCATCGGCTGCCAGGTCCGGGGCTGGACCGAGGTGCACGGCGCGGCCACCTCCGCGGCCCTGCTCACCCCGGCCGACGTCGCCATAGGCATCTCCCACTCGGGCGCCACCCGCGAGACCCTCGAACCCTTCGAGATGGCCAAGGAGCGGGGCGCGACCACCATCGCCATCACCACCGACCCGCGCTCCCCGCTGGCCAAGGCCGCCGACATCCGGCTCATCTCCGCGACCTCCGAGACCAGTTTCCGCACCGGCAGCATCGGCGGTCGGCACTCCGTCCTGATGATCGTCGACTGCCTCTACGTCCGCGTCGGCCAGGTCGCCTACCAGCGGGCCAGCGCCTCCCTCGCGCTCACCGACCACATCACCCCGCAGCACGCGGTGAAGGCCCGCCGTACGCGGTGACCGTGAGCGATCTTGCATGGATGAACCACCGAGATAACACAAAGATGGTTGTTTGAATCATCCTCTCGGTGCCAGGATGGGGCTCCCCCGAGTCATCTCGTAGGAGCCCCATGCGCGTCACCTCTGTTGAGTCGACCGAGCTGTTCGTCGGTACGCCCGAGCAACCGCTCCAGCTGGTGCGGGCCGGGATCGAGCACGTCCCGGGCCGTTCGGTCCGCGTGACGGTCGAGGGACACGGCACCGGGGAGACCGTCGTCACCGTCGGCGAGGACGGCACGGTACGCGCCGAGATACCCGTGACCGGCGCCGGCGGCCCGATCACGGTCACCGCGGCCGACGGGAACGAGAGCGCGACCGGCACCGGCGAGTTCACGGTCGCCGAGCCCGGCTGGACCATGTTCATGGTCAGCCACTTCCACTACGACCCCGTCTGGTGGAACACCCAGGGCGCCTACACCGAGACCTGGGACGTCGCCGACGACCCGGCCACGACCGGACTGCCCGCGCGCACCTTCGACTCGCGCGGCCAGTCCGGGATGAGCCTGGTGCGGGCGCACTCCGATCTGGCCCGGCGCGATCCGGCGTACACCTTCGTGCTGGCGGAGGTCGACTACCTCAAGCCGTACTGGAACGCCTTCCCCGAGGAGCGCGGCTTCCTGCGCGAGCTGATCCGCACCGGCCGCGTGGAGATCATGGGCGGCACCTACAACGAGCCGAACACCAACCTCACCGGCGCCGAGGCGACCGTCCGCAACGCCCTGTACGGCGACGGGTACCAGCGGGCGATCCTCGGGGCGTCCCCGGAGACCGCCTGGCAGCTGGACGCGTTCGGACACGACCCGCAGTTCCCGGGGCTGATGGCGGACGCGGGGGTCACGTCCAGCTCGTGGGCGCGCGGGCCCTTCCACCAGTGGGGCCCGACCCTCTCCGTCTTCGGCGAGGAACCGCGGGACCCGAAGCGGATGCAGTTCCCGGCCGAGTTCGACTGGATCGCCCCCTCGGGGCGTGGGATCCTCACCGCGTACATGGTCAACCACTACGGCGCCGGCTGGCGGATCGACAACGCGCCGACGCTGCCCGAGGCGGAGGCGGCCGCGTTCAAGCTGTTCCAGGGGCTCAAGCAGGTCGCGCTCACCCGCAACGTGCTGCTCCCGGTCGGCGGTGACTACGCGCCGCCGTGCCGCTGGGTGATGGACATCCACCGGGACTGGAACGCCCGTTACGTCTGGCCGCGCTTCGTCTCCGGCATCCCCCGGGACTTCTTCGCCGCCGTACGCGCGGAGTTGGAGGCCGAGGGCCGCAGGGCCTCGCCGCAGACCCGGGACATGAACCCGGTCTACACCGGCAAGGACGTCTCCTACATCGACACCAAGCAGGCCCAGCGGTACGGCGAGACGCTCCTCGCCGACGCGGAGGCCTGCGCGACCCTCGCCTCGCTGGTCACCGGGCACCCCTATCCGGACGCGGCCCTCGACAAGGCGTGGCGGCAACTCGTCTACGGCGCCCACCACGACGCCATCACCGGCTCGGAGTCGGACCAGGTGTACATCGATCTCCTCACCGGCTGGCGGGAGTTGGCCGACCTCGCCGAGACCGTGCACGCCGACGCGACCACGGCACTGGCCGACCGGGTGGAGCCGGGCACCGGCCCCGACCTGGTGGTCTTCAACTCCGTCACCTGGGAACGGCAGGACGTGCTGACCGTCGACGACCCGGGCCTGGTGCCCGTCGGCGACGACTTCCAGCCGCTGCCCGCCGTACGCGAGAAGGACGGCACCGTGCGCGTGGTCGTCCCGCGGGTGCCCGGCATGGGCCTCAAGGCCCTTCCCCTGGCGGCCGGCTCGCTCCCGGAGTGGACCTCCGGCGAGGGCACGACCATCCGCAACGAGTTCTACGAGGTGACGGTCGACCCCGCGCGCGGCGGCGCCGTGAGCAGTCTGCGGGCCGTGTCCGAGGGCGGCCGTGAACTGCTGCCCGCCGGTGACATCGGCAACGAGCTGGTCGTCCAGGAGGAGTTCCCGAGGCACCCGCGCTTCGGCGAGGGGCCCTGGCACCTCACCCCGACCGGCACGACCGCCGCCCGCGGCCGGGACGTCACGGCGGACGTCGACGTCGCGCACTCGCCGGCCGGCTCCCGCATCACCGTCCGCGCCGACCTCGGCCTCTTCACGTACACGCAGACACTGACCCTGTGGACCGGCGTCGACCGCCTCGACGTCTCCACGACGATCGACGGTTACGACGGCGAGGACCGCCTGATCAGGGTCCGCTGGCCCTCCGACGTGCGGGGCGGGCTGCCCGTGCACGAGGTCGCCGACGCGGTGATCGGGCGGGGGTTCGGGTTCGTGGACGTGAACAGCGAGGAGTTCCCGTGGACCTTGGACAACCCGGCCAACACCTGGTTCGGACTGGGCTCCACGGCCCGGGTCGCGCTCCAGGACGACACCGGTGCGCAGCTCGGCCAACGGGCCTTCGGTGTCGCCGAGTTGGTGTACGCCGACTGGGACGAGGCGGGTGAACTGGGCGCCCCGCTCGCGGCGGCCCTCGTCCGCTCGGGCGTGACCGCCACCTCGACGATCGCCGGCGGCCCGCGCTATGGCGACCTCGAGGTCGACTCCAACCTCCCCGACATCCGGATCGCCGTCGGCGGACCCGAGCGCAACTCCCTGGTCGCCGAGGCGCTCGCCATGGACCCAGCGGCCGGCCGCGAGCTGCGCCGCCAGGTCGCCGAACGGGGTGTGGCGGCCGTCTGGGTCGCGCCGCGCGCCTCCCTGCGCGAGGAGTGGGTGCCCGGCGCCGACCTGCGCGACCTGGAACGGCTGCCGCTGCTGGTGATCGCGGGGGCCGATCCTGCCGGTGACGCGAAGGCGGTCGACGCGCTGATCGCCGACCTGGACGACTTCACCGTCACGGCCACGGCGGCGGGCGGCGGCGAGGCGCTCCCGCCCGGGGACGCCTGGGACGGGCGCGGCTTCGCCGTCCTGAACCGGGGCACGCCCGGCTGTGTGGTCACCACCTCCGGCGACCTCCACATGTCCCTGATGCGCTCCTGCACCGGTTGGCCGTCCGGCATCTGGGTCGACCCACCGCGCCGCACGACCCCCGACGGCTCGGGCTTCCAGCTCCAGCGCTGGTCGCACACCTTCGAGTACGCGGTCGTCGCGGGCGAGGGCGACTGGCGGGACCTCCGACTCCCCGCGCGGGGACATGAGTTCAACCATCCCCTCACGGCCCGGGTGCGCGGCGAGGGGCAGTCCGCGCTCCTGCCCCGGAACACCTCACTGCTGGAGGTGGAGCCGGCCCGCGAGGTGCTCCTCGACGCCCTCAAGCCGCTCGGCTCCCCGCTGGCCAGGGGCAGTGCCGCGCCCGTGGATCCGGGGCGCGGAGTCGTCGTCCGCGTGCACGAGGTGAACGGGCGCCCGGTGCGGGCGCGGGTGCGCGGACCGGTCGCGTGGACGGAGGGCGCCCGTGCGGACGTCCTGGAAAGGCCCGGCGAGTCCCTGACGCCGGACGCCGAGGGCACCCTGGAGACCGCCCTCACCGGCTTCGAGGTGGCCACCGTCCTGGCCACGCCCCCGCGGGCGCCGGAGCCGACGACCGACCCCGGCGTCGCGGCCCACGAGCCGGCCCAGCCCGTCCACACCCGCTACTGGCTGCACAACTCCGGACCGGCCCCGCGCGGCAACATGCCGGTGTCCGTCTACCTCTCCCCCACCGCCCTCACGGCGACCGGCCCCGTCACCGCGACGGTCCGGGTCGGCTCGGAGCTCAGGGACACGTCGACGCAGGGCACGGTGGCCTTCGAGGTACCGCCCGGCTGGTCCGCCGAGCCGACCGAACTGCCGTACGCGCTCGGCCCCGGCGGCTTCTCGCTGGCCGAGATCACGGTGACCCCGCCACCGGACGCCGAGCCCGGCCGCCACTGGCTCACGGCCCGGCTGACGTACGGGGGCCAGATCTACGAGGACGTCGTCGGTCTCGACGTGCCGGGCGCCCCGCCCGCCGGTCCGGGACTGACGTGCGAGCTGAACGCCGACCGGGTCACCGTGCGCGGCGGTGAGCGGGCTCAGGTTCCGGTGAGCCTGCACAACACCACCCGGGGCCCGGTCGGCGGACAGCTGTGGGCGGTGTCGTCCTGGGGCACGTGGCGGGGCGTGACACCCGGCCTCCAGGGCTTCACCGTGCCGGCCGGGCGACAGACGGAGGCGGTCATCGAGGTGGACGGCTCGTCGATCCCACCGGGTGCGTACTGGCTCATGGCGAAGGCGGCGTGGAACGGCCAGGTGGCGTACACGAGGACCGTCGTACTGGAGGTGACTCCGTGACGCCGGAACACGCGGCTCTGATAGACGGCGAACCACTGCCGACAGAACGGGTGGACGCGTTCCTGGATACGCCGCCCAGGGGCGCGGGGCTGAATCAATGTGCGGCTCCGCCGCGGGGCGCGACCAGCCACGACGACGCCGCACCCGCCCGACGACAGACGGAACCCCCCTCTGTCGCGAGACAAAGACGCCGCTGGGCCACACAAGTGATCGTCACCGACGAACTCGCCCGAAGGGCCTGCGCCGACCGGGGCCTGAGAGTACCGGAAGAGCTGTCACCCGCCTCCGCCCTGGCCGTCGCCGAGACAGACGTCGCCGACCTCGGCAGCATCGTCGCGGCAGCGTTGGCCCACTCCCCCGCCGCCCGCACCCTCCTGGCCGCCCTGGAAGCCGAACAGACGGTCCCGGAGGCAGCCGTACAGGACTACTACGGCCGCAACCAGGACCGCTTCCTCACCCCGGACGCGTTGAGGCGGGGCGTCACCCCCTTCGACGGGGCGACCCCCGAGGACGTACTGCCGTACGACTCGGTCCGCGAGCGCATCACACGCGAGCTGCGCCAAGCCGCGGGCCGCCAGGCGTTCTTCGGCTGGCTGGACCAGGCCCGCAGCAAAGTCGTGTACTCCCACGGCCATGAACATCCCGGTGATCCCTCCCACCCGGACCACGAGCACCGGCACTGATCTCCTACGGAACCTAAACGCAACACGGGAAACCATTGACCTCCGATGAATTCTGGTCCACCTTTTCATCAATCGGAGTCGGAGTTGGTTCATTGAACCAGCCGTGGAGGGCATCACATGAGCGCAAAGAGACTGACCCGCACCCTGACCTGTATCGCCGTGCTGTCCTTCGCGGCCACCGGCTGCGGCCTCGGCGGCGGATCCGACAGCGGTGACGCCACCGCCGGCGGCTGCAAGGTCGACAAGGGCAACGTCGGGTCGGGGAAGCTCACCGGTGAGGTCAAGGGCAACATCACCTTCCAGACCACCAACCTGAAGAAAGACTTCGGGAGCTTCTTCAACGGAGTGATCAGCGACTTCGAGAAGGCCCACCCCGGCACCAAGGTCAAGTGGATCGACGACCCCGGTGACGCCACGTTCGGCCAGCGCACGGTCGCCGACGCCCAGGCCTGCACCCTGCCGGACGTCCTCAACGTCGACTCCCCGACCGCGACCTCCCTCACCAAGGCCGGCTACCTGCTGAACATGGGCGTCAAGGACCCCGACGCCGCCAAGCCCTTCGTCCCGGCGTTCTGGAAGTCCAGCGTCATGAAGGACCCGTCGGGCGCGTCGGTCCACACGGTGCTGCCCTGGTACACCGGCGGCATCGTGCTGACGTACAACACCGATCTGCTGAAGCAGGCCGGCGTCGACCCGGCCAAGCCGCCGACCACGCTCTTCGGGCTGTTCGCGGACTACGAGAAGGTCGCCAAGGCGGGCAAGGGCAAGTTCTACGCGACGATGGCCAACCCGGTGTGGCGGATCCCGGCCGACTGGGACCAGATGAACATCAAGACGCTCTCCGCCGACGGCAAGTCCGCCGTCTTCGCCGACGACCCGCGCACGGTCCAGTGGGTCGAGTGGATGACCAAGCTGTACAAGGAGGGCGCGATGCCGAAGGACTCGCTGTCCTCCAACAACGACCCCTCCACGCTCTACAGCCAGGGCAAGGTCGCCTACGGCTCGACCAACCCGAGCTTCGTGCGCTTCGTGCAGCAGAACAGCCCGTCGGTCTACGACAAGACCGCGGTCGGTCAGCAGCCCCTCGACGCGCTGGGCCACACCACGGGCGCCCCGCAGTACATCGCGACCGCGGCGACCAGCAAGAACGCTCCAACGGCCCTGGCGTTCGCGAAGTTCCTCACCAACGCCGAGAACCAGACGGCCTGGTGCAAGGACCCGAAGGTCGTGATCTTCCCGACCACCTCGGCCTCGCTGAACGACCCGTTCTTCCAGAAGGTCACCGGTGACGACCCGTTCGCGCAGGCCCGCAAGCTGGTCGCCGAGCAGCTGAAGACGGCCACCGCCTACCAGACCAACATCTCCTCGGCCGTGCAGAACGCCATCGTGGGCCAGGTCCAGCTGGCCATGCAGGGCAAGAAGAGCGCGGCGGACGCCGTCAAGGACGCCCAGGAGAAGGCGAACGAGCTGCTGAAGCAGAGCAACTGATGGCGGCGACGCACACCACGAACCCGGTGTCCGTGCCCGGTACGGAGCGCAGTGTCTCCGTGCCGGGCCCGGCCCCGTCCCGTGCCCGCCGTATCGCCAGGGCCGTCCTGCCGGGGCCCGCTCCCGGTGCCAACGGGGCGGCCATGTACCGCCGTTGGTGGCTGCCGTGGCTGTGGACCGCGCCCGCGATCGTGTGCGCGGTGGTCTTCGGCGTGTTCCCGTTCCTCAACACGGTCCTGCTGTCGTTCACGAACGCCAAGCCGCTGGGCGGCGCGTCGAGCTTCGTCGGCCTCGACAACTACACGCGGATGCTGGACGACTCGGACTTCTGGCTGGCGACCCGCAACAGCCTCCTGTACGCGCTGATCGTCGTACCGCTGATGGTGCTGCTGCCGCTGCTGCTGGCGGTGCTGGTGGAGAAGAACCTGCCGGGCATCGGCTTCTTCCGGTCCGCCTTCTACACCCCGGTGCTGGCCTCCAGCGTGGTCGTCGGCCTGAGCTGGCAGTGGCTGCTGGCGGACGACGGCCTGGTCAACACCTGGCTTCAGAAGGCCCACTTGATCAGGTCGGCGATCCCGTTCCTGTCGGACTCCTGGCTGATCCTGCTGTCCGCGATGGGCCTGACCCTGTGGAAGGGCCTCGGCTGGTACATGGTGTTCTACCTGGCCGCCCTCGGGAACGTCCCCAAGGAGCTCCACGAGGCGGCCGCCATGGACGGCGCCGGCGCGGCCCGCCGCTTCTGGCACATCACCGTGCCCGGCGTGCGCCAGGCCATGATGCTCGTCGGCACCCTCACCGGCATCGGCTCGCTCAGGGTGTTCACCGAGATCTACATGCTGGGCAGTTCCACCGGCGGTCCCGGCGGCGCCGACCGCACCCTGCCGTTCTACATCCGGGACGTCGGCCTGGACCCCGTCACCGGAAACGCCGGCTACGGCTCGGCCGTGAGCGTGGCCCTGTTCCTGCTGACGCTGGGGCTGACCCTGCTGGCGCAGCGCCTGACGAAGGAGGACGAGGCATGAGTACGGCTCTGGACAGGCGCCGCCGCCTGATGCCCCGTTGGCGCGATTACGGCCGGCCCCGCGAGCTGGTCGTCCGCTATCTGCTGCTGCTCCTGGTCCTCGGCCTGACCGTGGGCCCGCTGCTCTGGCAGCTCCTCGCCTCCCTGAAGAGCACCGGCGAGGACGTCTTCGGCGCCGACGCCACCCTGCTCCCCCAGCACCCGACGCTGCGGGCCTACCGGACCATCTTCGACCAGGTGCCGGTGTGGACGTACATCAGGAACAGCCTGATCGTGGTCGCCCTGTCGGTCACCAGCCAGCTCGTGTTCTCCACCACCGCCGGCTACATGCTCTCCAAGCCCGGCTGGAAGGGCCGCAAGGCGGTCTGGGTGGTGCTGATCGCCTCGATGATGTTCCCCTTCGAGTCGATCATGGTGTCGCTGTTCCTGAGCATCCGGGACATGGGCCTGGTCGACAGCCTGGCCGGTGTGTGGCTGCCCGGCTTCGTCGGCGCCATCAACGTCCTGCTCATGCGCGGCGCGTTCCTCGCGGTCCCCCGCGAGATCGAGGACTCGGCCATGCTCGACGGCGCGAACGAGTGGCAGCGCTTCTGGCACCTGTACCTGCCGTCCGCGTGGGGCGCGATCCTGGTGGTCGTCATCAACACCTTCATCAGCGCCTGGGACGACTTCCTGTGGCCGCTGATCGTGCTGCGCTCCGAGAGCAACATGACGCTGACCCTGGGGCTTTCGCGGCTCCAGAGCTCGTCGTTCGGGTACGACCAGCGGATGGTCATGGCGGGGGCGGTGATCTCGGTGATCCCGGTGCTCGTGTTGTTCGTGATCACCCAGCGGTGGTTCTACAAGGGCGTGTCGGCGGGGGCCGTCAAGCTCTGACCCCGGGCCCCGAGCGCCTCCCGGGCGGACGCGGCGACCCTGATCTCGACCGTGCCGTCGATGCCTTCCAGCGGCAGGGTCACCGTACGGCGCTCACCCGGCGCCAGGCCCACACCCTCGAACGCGCACAGTTCGAGGGTGCGCGGCCAGGTGGGGGTGATCAGGCGGCGCAGGTAGACCTGGACGACCGAACGCCCGTACCGCTGCCCGGTGTTGGTGACGTCTACGGCCACGGCGTCGCCGGAGAGCCGAGGCGTGCCGTACGCGAAGCTCGTGTACGACAGCCCGTGCCCGAAGGAGTACCGCGGCTCGGCGCTCCGGTCGACGTATCCGCCGTACTCGGTGTCCTTGTGGTTGTAGTAGACGGGGAGTTGGGCCGCCGAGCGGGGGACGGAGAGCGGGAGGCGGCCCGCCGGTTCCGTGCGTCCGAGCAGCACCTCGGCGATCGCCTCGCCGCCCCAGGGGCCGGGATACCAGGCGGAGAGCAGGGCGGGCGCGGTGTCCGGCACCACGTGCGGGCGCCCCTGGACCAGCACGACCGCGGTCGGTGTGCCCGTCGCCACGACGGCGTCCAGCAGCGCGTACTGGGCCGCTCCCAGTCGCAGTCCGGCGAGGTCCACGCCCTCGCCGCAGGTCATCTCCGACTCCGCTGTGCGCGCGGCGCCGTTGGCGTCGAACTCGGTCCCGGGCATACGGGCGCTGCTGCCGCCCAGGACCAGCACGGCGAGGTCCGAGGCGGCGGCCTGGGCGATCGCCGCCGGGATGCCGGAGAGGTCGTCACCGGTGAGGGAACAGCCCGGGGCGTGGCGGATGTCGAGGCCGGGCGGGGCGAGTGCGCGCAGGGCGTCGAGGACACTGCTGCCGGTGCCGGGGTGCTGCGGGGCCGTGTAGTCGCCCGACTGGTGGGCGGTGGTGGCGGCTTGGGGGCCGAGGACGGCGATCCGGGAGACGTTCCGGCCGATGGGGAGCACGCCGTCGTTGCGCAGGAGGGTGACGGCGGCGCGGGCGACGTCCTTGCTGATCTCCTCTCCGCCGACCGGCGGGGAGAAGGTCGTTTGCTGCGGCTCGAACAGCCCCAGCCGGAACTTGAGGCGCAGGACGCGGGCGACGGCGGCGTCGAGGACGGCCTCCTCGACGAGCCCTCGCTCGACCGCCTCCTCCAGATGCGTGAAACCCTCGTCCCAAAGGCTCAGATCCACCCCGGAGTTGAGGGCCAGCGCGCCCGCGGAGACCTTGTCACCGGTGATCCGGGCCAGCCGGTCGACGGCGAGGCCGTCCGCCATGACGAGCCCGTCGAAGCCCCACTGCTCACGCAGCAGGCCGGTGAGCAGGGCACGGTTGCCGGAGCAGGGCATGCCGTCGACCTCGTTGTACGCGGCCATGACGGCGGCGGCACCCGCGCGCACACCGGCCCGGGCTGCGGGGAGGTGGATCTCGTGCAGCTCACGCCAGCCCAGCTCCGACTCCGCGGAGTTGCGGCCGCCGACGGTGGCGCCCTGCCCCGCGAAGTGCTTGAGGACGACGGGCGCCTTGTCGGCGGCGAAGACGCCGTCCCGAGCGCCGTCCGGAGAGGTGCCCTGCATCCCCCGGACCAACGCCTCCGTCAGCCGGCCCGCGAGGTACGGGTCCTCTCCGAAGCACTCCTCGGTACGGCCCCAGCGCGGGTCGCGGGCGATGTCCAGCGCCGAGACGAGGGCCACGTGGCCGCCCCGGGCGCGCAGTTCGGCGGCGGCGTGGGCGGCCGCGCGCTCGTACAGGTCGGGGTCCCAGGTCGCGCCGATCGCCAGGTTCACCGGGAGGACCGTGCCGTCGAGGGCCATGAGGCCGTGCGGGACCTCCTCGACGAAGAGGGTGGGGATGCCGAGCCGGCTCCGCTCCACGACGTGCCGCTGCACCAGTTCGGCGAGGGCGGCCCCGTCCTCCGCGCCGGGTCCGTGGCCGTGGTCCACGCCGGACCAGGCGTCGGCGCGCTGGAGGCCGTACAGGGCGCCGAGTCCCTCGAAACGGTCGGTCTCGGCGTGGAGGGCCTCGGTGAGTGCGAAGCCGCCGTCGGGGGTGCGCCGGTAGGCGTCCCAGCCGTACATCCGCTGGTTGAGCTGGCCGACCTTCTCGCGCAGGGTCATCCGGGCCAGGAGGTCGCTGACGCGGGCGTCGGTCGGGGCGGTGGGGTCGCGGTACACGGCGTCGCTCACGGGCGCGCCAGCCGTGCGAGGGCGACCGCGCCGGGGCGGCCGTCGGCCACCCAGTCCAGGGTCAGGCCGTGCGCCTGGAGCCGTTCGGCCAGCGGGGCGGTGAGCGGCCCCTCGGGCCCGAGGAGCCCGCCCGTCGCGACGATCCGCTCACCGGGGCGCGGTTCCAGCGCCCGTACGGCCGCCAGCAGGTGGTCCGCCGCCTCGCTCAGGATCGTCCCGGCCACGGCGTCCTGCTCGGCCGCCGCCTCGGCGACCAGCGGGGCGAAACGGGCCAGCCGGATGGGCGGATCGGCCATGACGGCGGGCAGCAGATGGCGGCGGAAGTCCTCACGCCGGGCGCGTTCCCAGCCGGGGACGCCGGTGGGGTGGGGGGCGGTACCGCTCGGCGGGACGGTGCCGCCACGGTCGTAGGAAGGGATTCCGCCCTTGGGGAGGACGTCGACCGGCAGGTCCAGGGCGCGGCCGATCCAGCCGGCGAGGACCGTCGGGCGGCCGCGGCCGTCGGCCATGCGCAGGGCGGCGCGGACCGCGCTGCGGCCGATCCAGAAGCCGCTGCCCTCGTCGCCGAGGAGCCAGCCGTCGCCGTCCACGGTGGTCGTGGCGTGCCGGCCGGTGATGCGCATGGCGACCGCGCCCGTGCCCGCGACCAGGGCGAGGCCCTCGGCGGGGGTGCCGGGGGCGGCGGCGAAGGCGGCCTCGATGTCGCTGCACACTCCGACCCGGTCGGCCGGGATGCCGAGGCGGCGCAGGGCTCCGGTGAGGGCGGTGCGGGCCCTGCTCGTGCCGGGGTCGTCCAAGGAGGCCGCCGTGGCTCCCGCGAAACCGCCGGTCACGGCCACCACCCGGGCACGCGCCTCCTCGGGCACCACCCGGGCGAGCGCCTCGGTGAGGTGGTCGGTGAGCTGCGGGACCGGGACGGTCATGGCGTTGCCCGGCCCGCCGGTGCTCTCGCCCAGCACGCGGCCGTCGTCGGCGGCGGCGAGGACCGCGCGGGTGCGGGTGCCGCCGGCGTCGAGGCCGATGACCAGGTCGCGCCCGTCGGCCGATTCTTGGTTCAAATCATTACCCATCGATGACTATGGTGATTGATACATTCGCGCAGGACAAGAGCAGGAACCAAGAGCAGGAACAAGAGCCAAACAAGCGCCGGTCACGGCAGGACCCGAGGAGGATCCCATTCCCACGCTCCGCTTCGGCGTCAACTACACGCCCCGCCACGGCTGGTTCCACGCCTGGCACGACTTCGATCCGGCCCGCACCCGCGAGGACCTGGCCCACATGGCCGGCCTCGGCCTCGACCACGTCCGGGTCTTCCACCTCTGGCCGCTCCTCCAGCCCAACCGCACGCTGATCCGCACCGCGGCCGTGGACCAGCTGGCGCAGCTCGTCGACCTGGCCGCCGAGGCGGGCCTCGACGTGCTGGTGGACGGCGTGCAGGGCCATCTGTCGAGCTTCGACTTCTACCCGGAGTGGACCCGCAGCTGGCACCACCGCAACGTCTTCACCGACCCGGACGCCGTCGCCGCCCAGGCGGCCCTGCTCCGCACCCTCGGCCACGCCCTCGCCGGCCGCCCCAACCTCATCGGCCTCCAACTGGGCAACGAGCTCAACAACCTCGTCGAGCACAACCCGGTGACCGCGGCGGAGGTCGACCACTACCTGGACACACTGCTGGCCGCCGCCCGGGAGGGTCTCGGCCCGGGCGGCGGCCTGGTCACGCACTCCGCGTACGACGCGGCCTGGTACGGCGACGACCACCCCTTCACCCCGGAGGCCTCGGCCCGCAAGGGTGACGTCACCACCGTCCACCCCTGGGTCTTCTCCGGCGGCTGCGCGAGCCGCTACGGCCCCCGCTCCCCCCAGGTCCTGCACCTCGCCGAGTACGGCACCGAACTCGCCAAGGCCTACGCCGAGGACCCCGCCCGCCCGGTCTGGATCCAGGAGACGGGCGCCCCCGAACCCCACATCCCGGCCGCCGACGCCCCGCACTTCGCCCGCGAGACCATCCTGAACGCGTCGGGCTGCGCGGACCTGTGGGGCGTGACCTGGTGGTGCTCCCACGACGTCGACCGGTCACTGGCGGACTTCCCGGAACTGGAGTACACGCTGGGCCTGTTCGACGCGGAGGGGCGTCCCAAGCCGATCGCGGAGGCGGTGGCGGCGACGATCTCCGAACTGCGGGCCGCTCCGCTGCCGGTCGAGCCGCGCGACACGGCCCTGGTCCTGGACTGCACGCCGTCCACCCGCTCGGTGTCGGGCCCGGGCGGGGCGTACTTCGAGGAGTGGATGCGGTTGCGTCAACAGGGGGTGCGTCCGGCGGTGGTCCTGCGGGAGCAGGCGGACGACGCCGACCATCTTTCCGCTCGCGGAATCCAGGAGCTCATACGACTTCCGTGAGGCGAGCGCCCCTTCAGGGGCGCGGGGAACCGCGCGGCCCGCCCCCCACCGGCCCGCAGGTTCACGACGGGCCCCCCACCACACCTTCGGCCAACGCCCGCAAATTGACCTTCCCCCGGCCGTAGGAACACATCGCGCTCCCGTCCGGCAGCCCCGTGGCGACCTGAACCGCCACGGGCCGCCGGGCCGCCAGCGCATCCCGCAAACGGCCCTGCCAGGGATACAGACCCGCATCACACGTGGCGACGACCAGCGGCGCGCCCCCGGCCTTGGCCAGAATTTCCTCGGCCACCGCGTCCACATCGGCGGGCTCCCCGGCCACCGCCGTCCCCGTGGCCGTGGGATCGACGGCCAGCACCTCGGTCAGCAGATCCTCCCCGCCCCAGTTCAGCGCGGGGTGAGGCGCCGGGAACAGGTCCACGACGTGTGCCCCACGCACTCCCACCGGAGCACCCCGCACGGCTCGACGCGCCGCCTCCAGCCCGGCCTCCGCGTCCCACGGGGTGACCCGCCGGGCCGGCGTCGCGTACCGCTCGACCAGCCGCCGCACCCGCCCCGCCGCCTCCCAGACCCGTTCCTCGCCCAGCACCCCCTCCCGCAACGCCTCCAGCAGCGCGTCCCGGCACTCCAGGGTGACCCTCGGATCCGCCACGGCGACGATGACCTGGTCCGCCCCGGCGGCGAGGGCGATCCGGGCGGCCGCCGCCTCGCCGTACCGGTCGGAGATCGCCTTCATCTCCAGCGCGTCGCTGACCAGCACCCCGTCGAAGTCGAGCTCGTGCCGCAGCAGATCCCCGAGGATGCGCCGACTGAGCGTGGCCGGCCGGTTGGCGTCCAGCGCCGGGAAGACGACGTGCGCGCTCATCAGCATCGGCACGCCCGCGGCGATCGCGGCCCGGAAGGGGTCGAGGTCGAGTTCGTTGTACGGCCGCGGGTCGACGGCGAGTTCGTGGTGGCTGTCGGTGAGCGTGCCGCCGTGCCCGGGGAAGTGCTTGGCGCAGGAGGCGATGCCGCGTGCCTCGGTGGCCGCGATCCAGGCGCCGAGGTGCCGGGACACCAGCGCGGGCTCCTCGCCGAAGGCACGGGTGCGCACGATCGGGTTGTCGGCCTGCCGCTGGACGTCGGCCACGGGGGCGTAGGAGGCGGTGATGCCGAGGGTGGCGAGGTGTCCGGCGAGGGCGTCGGCACAGCGGGCGGTGAGGTCCGGGTCGTCGACGACGCCGAGGGCGTAGGAGCCGGGGACCTCGGGGGCGCCCGCGGCCACCAGGTGCCCGATGCCGCCGCCCTCGTTGTCGATGGCGACCAGCAGGTCGGGGCGCAGCGCCCGCAGGGTGTCGGTGAGTCGGCGGACCTGTTCCGCGTCGCGCACGTTGCGGGTGAACAGGATGACCCCGCCGAGCCCGCGGTCGATGAGCCGCTTCAGGGTGTCGGGGACGGCCGTGGTGCCTTCGAACCCGGCGACGAGGCAGCGGTGGGCCGCCTCGTCGAGGTCGACGGGGAGGGCGGTGCGGGCAGACGTGTGCTCGGTGTGGGTCACCTCCGGAATCCTCTGGCTCGCTCAGCCGAAAGTCAACACGCCAGCGGTTCGATCATTCACCGTCCCGTCCGGGTCCGGTCCGGGTGGGGCACCCGGTCAGCCAGGCCCGGATCGCCGCGGCCGTGGAGTCGGCGTCCCGGTGGACGACGGAGTAGTGGTCGCCGGGGACGTCGGCGGTGTCGTGGGGCAGCGGCCAGTGCGGCGGCCAGTCCCCGTCGGGGTCGGCCTGCCGCATCTCGGCGGTCGGCCGGCCGCGCAGCAGCAGCGTCGGCACGGGCGGGGACCCGGGGTCCGGCTCGGGGTGCCACCCCTCCAGAACGCGCGCGTAGCCACTGCCCGCGATCAGCAGCGAGTCGTCGAACTCCGCGACCACGTCCTCCGGCAGCACGGCACCGGCGGCCATCAGCGCGAGTGCACGGGCATCCCCGCGCTGGAGCACGCCCGCGTGCGAGTCGACCAGGACGACACCGGCCGGCGGCTCCCCGGAAGTCGTCAGCCGGCGTGCCACCTCGTGGGCGATCACGCCACCGGCGCAGTAGCCGACCAGCACGACGGGGCCGCCCCGGGAGATCTCGCGCACCGTGTCGGCGTGCGCCCGCGCCAGTGTCTCCATCGAGTCCGGGACCGCCCTGCGGTCGCCGAATCCAGGGTGTTCCAGCAGGTACAGGTCCCGTTCCCCGTCGAACTCTTCGGCCAGCCCGGTGGGGACGCGGTGGAAGGGCGCGAGGTAGTCGGGGAAGTAGACGAGCGCCGCACCTTCTCCACCGGCGCCGCCGACGCCGCCGCTTCGGGCGAGCCGGACGGGTGCGACGGCGTGCCGGGCGCGGTCGTCCGCGGTGAAGGACGGCAGGGCGTACGAGGCGACGTACCGCAGGGTCATCGCCTCCAGCGGACCCTGCTCGCGCAGGACACGGTGGTAGAGGGTGGTGAACCGGTAGGAGGACGACGGCACTTGCGCGGTCGTCTCCGCCGCCAGGGCCCCCGCGGGGGCCGCCGGGTCCGGCAGCGCACCCGCCTCCTCCAGGGCGGCGAGGAGGTGGGCCGACAACTCCTCCGGCGTCGGGTGTTCGAGGACGACCGTCGGCGCCAGCCGCAGCCGGGTGAACGCGTTGAGCCGGTTGCGGAACTGGAGGGCCGTCAGTGAGTCGAAGCCGAGCTGCCCGAACTCCCGGTCGGCGGGGAGCGCGTCCGCGTCCGGGAAGCCGAGCACCGCCGCGAGTTCGGCGCGCAGCAACCCGGCCAGCACACCCGCCCGGTCGGCCTCGGGAGCCGCGGCGAGCCGATCGAGCCAGGCACCGGACGCCTGCTCGGCCGCCGGTGCCGCGGTGACCGCGGCCGGGCGCGCCGGACGCAGGTCCACGAGCAACGGCAGGGGCGAACCGCCGCGCGTGGCGCGGGCGAACGGGACGGGCACCAGCACCGGGGCCGCCGTGCGCAGCGCGGAGTCCAGCAGCTCGACGCCCTCCCGCTCGGTGATCGCGGGCACCTCGTCCTCGGCCGACAGGTTCGGCGCGACCCGGCCCGCCATGCCGTCGTCGTGCGCGGTGCTCCAAGGGCCCCAGGCGAGGGAGAGCGCGGGCAGCCCGTGGGCGGCCCGGTGCTGGGCGAGCGCGTCGAGGAAGCCGTTGGCGGCCGCGTAGTTGGACTGTCCCGGCCTGCCCAGCACGCCGGCGGCCGAGGAGTACAGCACGAACGCGGACAGTCCCAGGTCCGCGGTCGCCTCGTGCAGATGCCAGGCCGCGTCCGCCTTGGGCGCGAGCACCTCGGCCACCCGCTCCGGTGTCATGCCGTCCACCACACCGTCGGCCACCACGCCGGCGAGATGGAACAGCCCAGTCAGGGGCGGTCGGCAGGACTCGACGAGCGCGTGGACGGCGGCCCGGTCGCTGACGTCACAGGCGACCACGCCGACGTCAGCGGTGAGTTCGGCGGCCCAGTCGGGACTGCGGCCGCCGCGGCTGGCCAACACCAGGTGCCGGACGCCGTGTTCGGCGACGAGATACCGGGCGAGGCTCGCCCCGAGCGCTCCCGTGCCACCGGTGATCAGCACGGTGCCGTCCGGGTCGAGGGCGGGCGGGGCGGTGGTCGCGGCGCCGGTGGTGACGAGCCTGGGCACCAGGACCGTGCCCTCGTGCAGGGCCAGTTGGGGTTCGCCGGTGCGCAGGGCCGCGTCCAGTGCCGCGGGTGTGGCGGCGCCCCCGCGGAGGTCGACCTGCACGATCCGGCCGGGGTGCTCTGACTGGGCGCTGCGCACGAACCCGGCCACCGCGGCCTGCGCCGGGTCCGGGTCGTCCCCGCCGGCGTGGTGGGTGAGCACCAGCAGACGGCCCGGACGGGTGCCGGCCACCCAGTCGCGTACACGGGCCAGGACGGCGGTGACGAGATGCCGGGCCCGGCCCGGCACGTCCTCGGGCGACTGGCTCAACAGGCTCGCGGTGTCGAGCAGCTCGTGGTCGGCGCCGCGGCCTGCCGCTTCGAGCAGTTCGTGGTCGGTGCCGTCGTTCCCGGCTTCCGTGGCGGGCCGCCAGACCACCTCGTACAGCTCGGTCGGGCGGACCTTCGTCACCCGGGTGACCAGGGATTCGACGGTGGCCAGCGGCCGCCCGTCCACTCCGGTCAGCGTCACCCGCACCTCGTCGGCCCCGAGCCGCTCCAGACGTACCCTCGCGGCGGTGGCGCCGGTCGCGTGCACGGTCACGCCGGTACAGGCGAGCGGGACCCGCGCCTCGCCCGGTCCCCCGCCCGGCCCTTCGGCCAGCAGTGCCGCGTGCAGGGCCGCGTCGAACAGGGCGGGGTGCAGGGTGTACGAACCGGCGTCCGCCGCCTCCTGAGGCCGCAACGCCACCTCGGCGAACGTCTCGGCACCGCGCCGCCAGAGCCTGCCGACCGCGCGGAAGGCCCGCCCGTAGTGGTGCCCGTACGCGGCGAGCCGCTCATAGTCGACGGCGACCTCCTCGGCGCCGGCGGGCGGCCATGGCGTGTCCCCGGCGACCGCGGCAGGCGCACCGACCGGGGCGACCGACGCCCCGGCATGGCGAGTCCAGGTCTCCCCCGTGCGGGCCCACACGGTGACCGGGCGGTTCCCCTCCTCGTCCGGGGCGTCCGCGACCACTTGGACCGGCACCGCGTCCGACGCGGGCAGCACCAGCGGCTCGTGGAGGACCAGCTCGGACAGCCGCAGCGGGCCCTCCTGCACACCCGCCCCCGCCGCCCGGAAGGCCAGTTCGGCGAAGACGGCCGCGGGCACCAGCGTCCGGTCTCCGACGACATGGTCCGCGAGCCAGGGCTGCCGCTCGGTGCACAGCGCACCGCTGTACCGGGTCCCGGGCCCGTCGGCGTCCGGCTGCGCCTCGCCGACCAGCGCCCGGCCGCCACCGCCGCCCGGGTCACGGACATCGAGCCAGTAGCGCTGCCGCTGGAAGGGGTACGTCGGCAACGGCCGCCGCCGGGCACCGGTCCCGGCGTACACGGACCGCCAGTCCACCGGCACACCGTGGACGTGCAGCTCCGCCAGGGCCACGGCCGGCTCGGCGCAGGACGTGAACAGGGCTCCGGAGCCCGGCTCGACGCACTCCTCGGCCGCCGCGCTCAGCGCCGCCGACGGCCCGGCCTCCACGTACGCCGTCACGCCCGTACGCGCCAGCCACTCCACCGCGTCGGCGAACCGCACGGTCTCCCGCGCCTGCCGCACCCAGTACCCGGCGGCCCGCATCGCGTCCGGCTCCGGGCGTCCCGTCAGCGTCGACACCACCGGTACGGACGGCCGGTGGTAGGTGACCGACTCGGCGACCTCCCGGAACCCGTCCAGCATCGGGTCGAGCAGCGGCGAGTGGAAGGCGTGGCTGACCTTCAACCTGGTCGCCGAACGCCCGAACCGGGCGGCCAGCGCGGACACCGGCTCCTCGGCGCCGGACAGCACCACGGACTCGGGTCCGTTGACCGCCGCGACGGCGACCCCGGCAGCCGGCTCCTCGTCGAGCCGTTTCAGCACGTCCGCCAGCGGCGCCCGTACGGCGAACATGGCCCCGCCCGCGGGCAGCCCGGCCATCAGGCGGCCCCGCGCGGCCACCAGCCGTACCGCGTCGGCCCGCGAGAACACGCCCGCGAGGTGCGCGGCGGCCAGTTCGCCGATCGAGTGGCCGACCAGGTAGTCCGGGCGTACACCGCAGTCGGCGAGGAGGTCGTGCAGCGCGACTTCGTAGGCGAACAGGGCGGGTTGGGCGTAGCCGGTGCGGTGCAGGAGGTCGCTGTCGGGGTCGTCGATCACCTCGCGCAGGGGACGGTCGAGCAACGGGGTGAACGCGTCGCACAGTTCGGTGAAGGCGGTGGCGAACGCGGGGAAGCGCGCCGACAGTTCACGGCCCATGCCGCTGCGCTGGGCGCCCTGGCCCGCGCAGAGCAGCGCCACCTTGGTGGTGCCGCGCGCGGTGCCCCTGCGCAGCGCGGGGCTGTCGGTGCCGTCGGCCAGGTCCCGGAGCCCGGCGAGCAGCCCGTCGGCGCCGGTGGCCATCACGGCGGCGCGGTGCTGGAGGGGCGCTCGGGTGGTCGCGAGCGAATACGCGACGTCCAGAACCGCCGCTTCCCCGTGCACGTCGGCCAGCGCTGTCGCCAACTCCCGGGCATGGGCGCGGAGTCCGGCCTCGTCGCCACCGCCCACGAGCCACGGGACGACGGTGCCCGGGCTCGAGCGGACCCGGCCCGGCGCCTCCTCCATCGCGTCCGGCTCCTCGACCGCGTCCAACTCTTCGACCGCGTCCGGCTCCTCGATGATCACGTGCGCGTTGGTCCCGCCGATCCCGAACGACGAGACCGCCGCCCGGCGCGGCCGCTCGCGCTCCGGCCAGGGCCTGGCCCGGTCCAGCAGGCGTACCGCCCCGTCCGACCAGTCGACGTGCGGCGACGGCCGCTCCGCGTACAGCGACCTGGGCAGTTCGCCGTGGCGCATGGCCTCGATCATCTTGATGACGCCGGCCACCCCGGCCGCGGCCTGGGTGTGCCCGAGGTTCGACTTGACCGAGCCGAGCCACACCGGGTCGCCGGGCTCGCGGTCCTGGCCGTAGGTGGCGAGCAGGGCGCCCGCCTCGATCGGGTCGCCGAGCGCGGTCCCGGTGCCGTGCCCCTCGACGACGTCCACGTCGGCCGTTTCCAGCCCGGCGTCGGCCAACGCCAGGCGGATCAGCTCCCGTTGGGCCTCGCCGTTGGGGGCGGTGAGGCCGTTGGACGCGCCGTCCTGGTTCACGGCGGAGCCGCGCAGCACGGCCAGGACCGGATGGCCGTTGCGCCGGGCGTCCGACAGCTTCTCCAGCATCACCAGGCCGACGCCTTCGGCCCACGCGGTGCCGTCGGCGCCGTCCGCGAAGGACCGGCAGCGGCCGTCCGCCGACAGCGCGCGCTGCCGGCTGAACGCCACGAACGGCTTCGGACTGGCCAGCACGGTCACCCCGCCTGCCAGCGCGAGGGTGCACTCGCCCGCGCGCAGGGCGGCCGCGGCCAGGTCCATGGCGACGAGCGAGGACGAGCAGGCCGTGTCGACGGTCAGGGCCGGACCGCGCAGGCCGAGCACGTAGGAGATCCGCCCCGAGGCCACGCTGCCCGCCGACCCGACGCCGATGTGCGACTCCAAGGCGTGCGCGGAGGCCCCGCCGCCGTATCCGCCGTGCATCAGGCCGACGTAGACGCCGGTGGCGCTGCCGCGCAGCGAGGGCGCGGGGATGCCCGCGCGCTCCAGCGTCTCCCAGGCGACTTCGAGCAGCAGCCGGTGCTGCGGGTCGGTGGCCGTGGCCTCGCGCGGCGAGATGCCGAAGAACAACGGGTCGAAGTCGGCCGCGTCGGTGAGGAAACCGCCGCGTCGGGTGTACGTCGTGCCGAGCCGGTCGGGGTCCGGGTGGTACAGGGCGTCGAGGTCCCAGCCCCGGTCGGCCGGGAACTCCCCGGTGGCGTCCACCCCGTCGGACACCAGCCGCCACAGGTCCTCGGGCGAGCGCACCCCGCCCGGGTAGCGGCAGCCGACGGCCACGATCGCGATCGGCTCGGCGGCGGGGCCGCGGCGCGGGGCCGTGGTCGCGGTCCCGCCGCCGTGCAGCCGCTCGTCCAGGTGGGCGGCGACCGCGGCGGGCGTCGGATGGTCCCAGACCAGGGTGGCGGGCAGCCGCAGTCCGGTACGGAGACCGAGCCGGTGCCACAGGGTCATGGCCCCCAGGGAGGTGAGCCCGAGGTCGGCGAAGGCGGCGTGGGGATCGATCGCGGCGGCGTCGGTGACGGGCGCCTCACGCCCGGGAGCGAGCGCCCCAGCCAGCGTTCCCGGGCCGCCGCCGATCGCCGCCGTCTCCGCGCAGACCAGCTCCGTCAGGACTCCCCGCCGCTCCCCCGGCGTCCGGTCCGCGAGCCCTGTGAGCGTGTCCTCGGCGGGGCGCGCCGCGAGGCCCTCGCGGAGGACGGCACGTCGTGGCTTGCCGGCCGCGGTGCGGGGGATGGCGGGAGTGAACAGGACGTCCTCGGGCACCTTGTGCGCGGAGAGCACCTCGGCGCAGGCCCTCAGCAGTCCGCCCGTGTCGAGGGCCCGTTCCCCCGGTACGACGAACGCGACCGGGACCTCGCCGAGCAGCGGATGCGGCCGGGCCACCACGGCCGCGTCCAGCACCCCGGGCAGCCCGCGCAGCACCTGCTCGACCTCGACGGGGTCGACGTTCTCCCCGCCCCGCACGATCCGGTCGTTCGCGCGCCCGGTGACGGTCAGGTGTCCGTGCTCGCCCAGCCGCCCCAGGTCGCCGGTGCGGTACCAGCCGTCGCCGTCCGTCCCCGTGCCGTCGCGGTAGCCGAGCATCACGCCGGGTCCGCGCACCCAGATCTCGCCCTCGGCGTCCACGACCTCCGCCCCGCTCCCGGGATCGACGAGCCGCACCTCCATGCCGGGCAGCACGGCCCCGCTGCTGCCCCGCACCCGCGGCCCCGCCGGTGACTCCATCGCGATCTTGCCGCAGGTCTCGGTGCTGCCGTACCCGTCGAGCAGCGGTGCCCCGAGCCGCTCCTCGACCCGCTCCCGCAGCTCCGGACCGCTCGGTGCCCCGGCGGTGACGCACACCCGCAGCGAGGCCACCTCGCCGAGCCCGGTGTCGAGCAACTGCTGGTAGGTGAGCGGCACTCCGCCCAGCACGGTCGGCGCGAACTCCTCGATCAGCCGGACCAGCGCGGCCGGTTCCCGCGCGGCGGTGATCCGCGCGCTGCCGCCCGCCACGGTCGTACCGAGGACACAGAGCGAGTGGGCATAGGTGTGCGCGAGCGGCAGCGGCCACAGCAGCCGGTCGTCCGACGAGAGCCCCAGCCGGGGTACGTAGCAGGCGACCGGCGACCAGAGCGCGGACCGCTGGCTGGCGACGGCGGCCCTGGGGGTGCCCGAGGTGCCGGAGGTGTACAGCAGCCAGGCGGGCTCGTCGAGACCGAGGTCGTCGCGGGGTCCGGGTGAACGGCCGTCCGCCACGAGGTCGTCGAAGTGCGCGACCCCCTCGGGCGCCGGGCCCTCCCCGGTCACCACCAGTCGAGGTGACCGCTCCCCGACCACGCTGGCGATCCGCGTCAACTGCCGCCGGTCGACGACCAGTACGTCCGGATCGCAGTCGGCGAGCAGCGCCGCGAGTTCGGCGTGGGTCCCGCGCGGACTCAACGGCACCCCGACGGCGGCGGCCCGGACGGTGGCGAGCAGTCCCTCGACCAGCTCGACGCTGTTGTCGAGGCAGAACGCCACCCTGGCCCCGCGCTCCACGCCGAGCGCACCCGCCAACCGCCGTGTCCGGAGCTCCAGTTCGGCCCAGCTCACCGCCCGCCGGTCGTCGGCGAACGCGAGCTTCCCGCCGTGTCGCGAGGCGTTCTCGACCAGCAACGTGACCACGGGCCGGACCGCGGACTCTGCCCCGACACGCATCGGGCCTCCTTCTGGATCACCGAGTCCGCACCGTATCCCGCCCGCGCGCCCGCCACCGCATCGCAAGTGGGCGCGGGACGGGCGCAGTTGGTGAAACCAGCCAAGGAACAGCCAAGGAACTCGGGTGAAGGGGCCCCTGTGTCAGCCCTCGTCCGCCGTCAACCGCAGCGAGATGCTGTTGATGCAGTACCGCTGGTCGGTGGGGGTCGGATACCCCTCACCCTCGAACACGTGCCCGAGGTGGGAGCCGCAGCGGGCGCAGCGCACCTCCGTGCGCACCATCCCGTGCGAGCGGTCCTCGATCAGTTCGACCGCGTCGGTGTCCTTCGGGTCGTAGAAGGACGGCCAGCCGCAGTGGGACTCGAACTTCGTGGTGGAGGTGAACAGTTCGGCACCGCAGGCGCGACAGGAGTACACACCGGTGGTCTTGGTGTCGGTGTACTCACCGGTGAAGGCGGGTTCCGTCCCGGCCTGGCGGAGCACCGCGTACTCGGCCGGGGTCAGCTCCGCACGCCACTGCTCGTCCGGCTTTTCGACGTCGTACGACATGAAGCTCAGCCCCTTACTTCGCGAGACGGTCCAGGATCAGCGGGCCGAGGTCGGTGACGTCGCCCGCGCCCATGGTGAGAACGAGATCACCGGCCTTCGCCATTCCCGCGACCGTCTCCGGCACGTCCGCCTCGGCATGGACCGGCGTCACGTCGGCGCCCGCGGCCCGCGCCGCCTCGATGATCAGTTCGCTCGTCACGCCGGGGATCGGGTCCTCGCGGGCCGGGTAGATGTCCAGGACCAGCGAGCCGTCCGCCAGGGCGAGCGCCTGGCCCATCTCCTTGCCGAGCTCCTGCGTCCGCGAGAACAGGTGGGGCTGGAAGACGACGAGGATGCGGGCGTCACCGGCGGCCGCGCGCATGGCCTCCAGGTCAGCGGTCATCTCGGTGGGGTGGTGGGCGTAGGAGTCGATGACCTGCACCCCGGCCGCCTCGCCCTTGAGCTGGAGACGCCGCTTGACGCCGGTGTACGCGGCCAGGGCCGGCGCCAGCTCGGCGGCGGGGATCCCGAGGGCCACGCCCGCGGCCAGGGCGGCGACGGCGTTGTGGGCGTAGTGGCGTCCCGGCACGGACACGGCGAAGGTGAGCTCCGCGCCGTCGAGGAGAACGGTGACCTCGCTCCGCAGGCCCTGCGGGACGACCGAGAGCACGCGCACGTCGGCGTCCTCGGCGTCGCCGTACGTCACCACACGCACGCCGCTCTCCGCGACCCGCCGGGTCAGCTCGCGCGCCCCCTCGTGGTCCGCGTTGACGACCAGCGTGCCGCCCTCGACGACCCGGCCGACGAACGTCTCGAAGGACTCGTAGATCTCGTCCATGGACGCGTAGTTGGCGTGGTGGTCGAGCTCGACGTTGAGGACGATCGCGACCTCGGGTGCGTACTTGTGGAAGCTGCGGTCCGATTCGTCCGCCTCGGCGACGAAGATCTCACCCTCGCCGTGCAGGGCGTTCGAGCCGGGGGCGTCCAGGTCGCCGCCGATGGCGTACGACGGTTTCAGGCCCAGCTCGGACAGGGAGACCGCCAGCATGGAGGTCGTGGTCGTCTTGCCGTGCGTGCCCGCGACCGCGATCGGCCGCAGGCCGTCCATCAGCGAGGCGAGCGCGTCCGACCGGTGCACGACGGGAATGCCGAGCTCGGCCGCGCGGGCCAGCTCGGGGTTGTCGGCCCGGATCGCCGAGGACACCACGACACAGGTGGCGTCGGACGCCAGGTGCTCGGCCGCGTGCCCGATGTGCACGGTCGCGCCGAGCGCGCGCAGTGCCTCAGCGGTCGCCGACTCCTTGGCGTCACTGCCGGCCACCTTCGCCCCGCGCTGCGCGAGGATCTTCGCGATCCCCGACATCCCGGCCCCACCGATCCCGATGAAGTGCGGTCGGTCCATGGCGGTAGGAAGGCCGGGTGCCATGCGAGTGTCTCCCCAAAGTGGTGCGGTACGGATGCGGGGCTCAGCCTATGCCTTGCTGTGCGAGAACAGCTTCAGCACCGGTACGCCCACCTTGTGACGGGCGCGCGAGGCCCAGTCCCGGTGGAAGAACTCCTCCACGTAGTGGGGGTCGGTCAGGACGATCACCTCATCTGCGCCGATCTCCTCGACGAGGGACCTCAGCGCGTCCAGCGGGTGGTCCTCGATGAGCCGCCCCTCCGCCTCGCTCCCGGAGGCCCTGAGCGCCTGGAGGGAGACCTCCAGGGCCCGCTCCCCCACACCCTTCGCGGCCTCGCCCTCGGGCGTCTCCCGCTCCCGCACGGCCTCGTCCAGCTCGCCCAGCGCCACGTCGTCGATGGCCCGCAGCAGCCGGTCGGCCTGGTCCCCCCGCGGCTGGAGCAGCACATGGAACGCGACCGACTCGTCGCCGTGCAAGGTGGTGACGAACTCCACGTCGGCGGACGTCAGGGCCTTCTCGATCATCAAAACGCTTGTGAACACCGGGCGTCCCTTTCTCTGCGCGCTGCGGAAAGCATCCTGCCCCGTGATCGCACGGGTACTGCCGATTCAGTGTGCCCGCCGGAAGCCAACCGGAACGACAGATTCCGCCGATGTCGGACTCGGCGGTACCGATCGAACCCGCGTCCGGAGGGTCAGGGCCTGCGATACCTGCTGTAGAGGAACCCGTCCTCCTCCAGCAGGGAGTCCAGTACGAAGCGCGCGGGGACGGCCACCGACGGCCCCCCGGCGATCCGCTGCGCGTCGCCCGCGGTGAGCATCGGCGACACGGTCAGACAGAGCTCGTCGAGCACCCCGGCGGCCACGAGCTGCCCGAGCAGCCGGGGGCCGCCCTCGGTCAGCAGCCTGGTGTGCCCCAGCTCGGCCAGCGCCCGTACGGCCCGCGCGGGATCCACGCCGACCCCGTCCCCGGCGATCACCACCCGCGCGCCCGCCTTCTCGGCCGCGGCGATCCGGTCCGGGGCCGCCGCGGCGCCGGTGAGGATCAGCGTGGGCACCAGGGGCGAGGTGTACAGCGGGAGCGAGAAGTCCAGGTCAAGGCTCGCGGTGACCACCGCGATCGCCGGGACCGGGCCCTGTCCGGCCGCCTCCCGCAGCCCCGCGAACTCGTCACGCACGCGTGCGGGCCGGTAACCCTCCTGCCGGACCGTTTCGGCACCGGCGATCACCACGTCCGCCAGTGCCCGCAGCGTCCCGAAGATCCGCATGTCGGTCGCGGTGGAGATGGGATGCGAACGGCCGTCGTGCTGGGCGGCCCCGTCCAGCGTGGAGACCATGTTGGCGCGCAGCCACACCTCTGGGGTCTCGGGGCCGGGGCCGTGCTCGGGATAGGCGTAGGCGGCGGCCAGCTCGGCGAGGCTCCAGTCGTGGCCGGCCTCTCCTCGCGGGGTCCGGATCGCTGTCTGGTCGGTCACAGGGAACAGGCGTCGCATGCCGTGCAGTCTGGCACGGCGCTTAGCATGGTGAACCGTGTCTACTTCCCCCGCCGCGTCCGGGTCCGGTTCGACGACCGACACCGCCCCGCCGTCCCTGTGCGCCCGTGAGCCGCACGTCCCCGCGGACCGGCTGGTCGCCGAGATGGTGCCGCCGCCGCGGTTCGACTCGGTGCGGTTCGACACGTACATCCCGGACCCGAAGCAGCCCAGCCAGACCGAGGCCGTCCGGGTCCTGGAGGGCTTCGCGGCGGGCCTCGGCGGCGCGCACGCGGTCGGCGGCGGCAG
The DNA here is from genome assembly GCF_040612795.1 of Streptomyces sp. NPDC006335. NCBI lineage: Bacteria > Bacillati > Actinomycetota > Actinomycetes > Kitasatosporales > Streptomycetaceae > Streptomyces > Streptomyces sp. NPDC006335. The sequence goes on along the minus strand of NZ_JBEXQX010000003.1, from coordinate 130,556 downwards.
GCGCGGCTTCCTCGGGTTCGGCAGGGCCAAGGCCCCGAGGACCCCGGCGGGCCCCCGCGGCGTCTACCTCGACGGCGGCTACGGCGTCGGCAAGACCCACCTGCTGGCCTCCCTCTGGCACGCCACCCCCGCCGAGCCCTCCCTCAAGGCCTTCGGCACCTTCGTCGAGCTGACCAACCTGGTCGGCGCCCTCGGCTTCCAGAAGACGGTCCAGACGCTCTCCGGGCACCGCCTGCTGTGCATCGACGAGTTCGAGCTGGACGACCCGGGCGACACCGTCCTGGTCTCCACGCTGCTCGGCAAGCTGGTCGACGCGGGCGTGGCGCTCGCGGCCACCTCCAACACCCTGCCGGGCAAGCTCGGCGAGGGCCGGTTCGCGGCCGTCGACTTCCTGCGCGAGATCCAGGGCCTGGCGGCGCACTTCCGCCCGCTGCGCATCGACGGCGACGACTACCGCCACCGCGGGCTGCCCGAGGCTCCGGCGCCGTTCACCGACGAGGAGGTCACCAAGGCGGCGTACGCCACCGAGGGCGCCTCGCTCGACGACTTCCCGAGCCTGCTGGACCACCTCGCCAAGGTCCACCCCAGCCGCTACGGCGCCCTGACGGACGGCCTCCGGGCGGTCTGCCTCACCGACGTGCGGCCGGTGCCGGACCAGTCGACGGCGCTGCGGCTCGTGGTGCTCGCGGACCGCCTCTACGACCGCGAGGTTCCGGTGCTGGCCTCCGGGCTGCCCTTCGACCGGCTGTTCAGCGCGGAGATGCTGAACGGCGGTTACCGCAAGAAGTACTTCCGTGCGATATCCCGGCTGACCGCGCTGGCGCGCGACGCCAAGGGTCTCGTCGCTTAATCACAGCGAAACCTCGCACGTCAAGGGCCAGTTCGCGTCAGCGACCCGGCGCGCTTCAGCCTCTCTTCAGCCGGAAACGTTAAGTTAACCCAGCAAACGACTTTGCCGAGTTAAGGTGTTTCTTGACCACTCGTTGACCAACGTTTGGTCTGGACTAGAAGTGCCAGCTGCCGAGAGGGGGGCGCATGTTCCGAGGTGCGACGGTACGGACCGTGGTAGCGGTCCTCACCGCCGTTCTTCTGGCGCTCCCGTTCTTCGCACCCTCCGAGGGATTCGCAACCGCGCACACAGGCCGTCAAGCTGAGGCCAAAGCTCAGTCCGGAATCAAGATCTCCGGCAAGGCGTCACGCGCTGAAGGCTCCGGCAAACGTCACTGCAACCACGTCGGGGACCCGACCGGTCCCCTGCGCACCCGCGACCGGCACCGCACCGTCGACTTCGCCCCCGAGGGGCCCGAGCGCCCCCTGGCGGCCGAGGATCCGACGGCCACGCCCGAGCGGGTGTCAGCAGGCGAGTTCCCCCTGTCGAGACCCTCGACAGCCCACGCTCCGGCGGCACTTCAAGTTTTCCGCTGCTGACAGCCGAGCAGTGCCCCACCTCTGTTCCCCCACCTGTCATGTCAACCGACGCGCCCTTCGGCGCGCCTGGTAAGCCCGACGCGCCCCCACGGCGCGCCAGGAGGAGTCACCACATGCAGCCCCTCATCGACAACGCCCGTACGTTCGGACAGCGCCCTGAGGAGTTCGCCAAGCTGGCCGAAGGCCAGTCCCCCCAGGTTCTGTTCATCACCTGCTCGGATTCCAGGGTCGTCCCGGCCCTGATCACGGGCGCCCGCCCGGGCGAGCTCTTCGAGCTGCGCACCGCGGGCAACATCGTTCCTCCCTACGCCTCGGAGCACCCCACCAGCGAGGCGGCCACCATCGAGTACGCCGTGGAGGTGCTGGGCGTCCGCGACATCGTGGTCTGCGGGCACTCGCACTGCGGCGCCGTCGGCGCCCTCGTGCGCGGCGACGACCTGGACGCCGTCCCGGCCGTGCGCGCCTGGCTGAATCACGCCACCCCGCGCCCGGTCGGCACGACCGAGGACCCGGAAGTGGCCGAGGGCGTGCAGAACCACGTCCTGGCCCAGGTGCTGCGCCTGCGGTCGTACCCGTTCATCGACAAGAAGCTCGCGGAGGACCAACTGACCCTGCACGCCTGGTACTACGAGGTGCACACGGGCGCGGTGCGCGTCCACCGCACCGAGACCGACGCGTTCGAGGGTCTGTGATCGGCATGATGACCAAATACCCTCACCTGCGGCAGGACTTCGCCGCCTCCCTGGTCGTCTTCCTGGTCGCGCTCCCGCTCTGCGTGGGCGTCGCCGTCGCCTCCGGCGTCCCGGCCGAACTCGGCCTCGTCACCGGCATAGTCGGCGGCATAGTCACCGGCCTGATGCGGGGCAGCAGCCTCCAGGTCTCCGGACCCGCGGCCGGTCTGACCGTGCTCGTCTTCGAAGCGGTGAACGAGTTCGGGCTGCCCGCGCTCGGCGTCATCGTGCTCGCCGCCGGCCTGATCCAGCTCGCCATGGGCGCCCTGAAGCTGGGGCGCTGGTTCCGGGCGATATCCGTCTCGGTCGTCGAGGGCATGCTGGCCGGTATCGGTCTCGTGATCATCGCGGGCCAGCTCTACTCGGCGGCCGGTCTGAAGGCCCCTGCCTCCGGACTCGACAAGATCCTCGGCCTGCCCGGCGCCGCCGTGGACGCGCTCGGCAGCACCACGGCTTTGGCCTCGCTCGCCGTCGGCGCGGGCACCATAGCGGTGCTCGTGCTGTGGAAGAAGCTGCCCAAGAAGGCTCAGACCGTACCGGGCGCGCTCGCGGCGGTGCTGCTGGCCACCCTGGTCACCCAGGTCTTCGGCCTGTCCATCGCCACCGTCGAGGTGAACGGCCTGCTGGCCTCCATCCAGCCGCCCGGCATGGACGCCTTCGGCGAACTGGCCAACCCCGCCATCTTCGGCACGATCATCGCCTTCACCCTGATCGCCTCCGCCGAGAGCCTGTTCAGCGCCGCGGCCGTGGACCGGCTGCACGACGGTCCGCGCACCGAGTACGACAAGGAGCTCATGGCCCAGGGCGTGGGCAACACGGTGTGCGGCGCGCTCGGCGCCCTGCCCATGACCGCGGTCATCGTGCGCAGCTCCGCCAACGTCCAGGCGGGCGCGAAGACCAAGGCGTCCCGGGTCATGCACGGCGTGTGGCTGCTGCTGTTCGCGGCCCTGCTGCCCTCGACGCTGGCGCTGATCCCGTTGCCCGCGCTCGCCGGCATCCTGGTCCACGCCGGTTTCAAGCTGATCCCCTTCAAGGAGATCGTGTCGCTGTGGCGCGGCCACCGCGGTGAGGCGCTGATCCTGGTGGCCACGGCCGTCTCGATCGTCGCGGTGAACATGTTCGAGGGTGTGCTGATCGGTCTGGCCCTCTCGGTCGTCAAGACCGCGTGGGAGGCCTCGCACCTCAAGCTGGAGATCGTCGACAAGGGCGCGGGCCCGATCCAGGCCCACCTGTCGGGCAACGCGACCTTCCTCCGGCTGCCGAAGATCCTCGACAGCCTGGAGTCGCTGCCCCAGGACCGTCCCGTGGAACTGGACCTCTCCGGTCTGCACCACCTGGACCACGCCTGCCGTACCGCCCTGGAGAACTGGGCCGAGCGGCACAGCGCGGTCGGCACGGAGCCGGTCCGGGTCACGGAACCGGAGCTGGTGAAGGCCACCGCCGCCCCGTAGCGCTCCACCGCGCTCGTAGTGCTCTCCCGCCCGGTCCGGGGCCGTCGTGGCCCCGGACCGGGCACCGGGCATATCGTTGCAGGAGCAGACATACGGACCTCTCGACGAGGAGGCCGGAATGCTCCAGGAACTGTTGACGGCGGCCGTGGCGACCGGTTCCGCGGGGGTCGTCTACCTCGCGGCGGCGGCCCGGGTCGTCAAGCAGTACGAGCGCGGCGTGGTCTTCCGCCTCGGACGCCTCGCGGGCGAGGTGCGCGAGCCCGGGTTCACGGCGATCGTGCCGTTCGTGGACCGGCTGCACAAGGTGAACATGCAGATCGTCACGCTGCCGGTGCCGGCCCAGGAGGGCATCACCCGGGACAACGTGACCGTGCGCGTGGACGCGGTCGTCTACTTCCGGGTCGTGGACGCGGCGAGCGCGCTGGTCAAGGTCGAGGACTACAAGTTCGCCGTCTCCCAGATGGCCCAGACCTCGCTGCGGTCGATCATCGGCAAGAGCGAACTGGACGACCTGCTGTCCAACCGCGAGAAACTCAACGAGGGCCTGGAACTGATGATCGACAGCCCGGCCGTCGGCTGGGGCGTGCAGGTGGACCGCGTCGAGATCAAGGATGTGTCGCTGCCGGACGCGATGAAGCGGTCGATGGCCCGGCAGGCCGAGGCCGACCGTGAGCGGCGGGCCCGGATCATCAACGCCGACGCCGAACTCCAGGCCTCCAAGAAGCTCGCGGAGGCCGCCAAGGAGATGTCCGAGCAGCCCGCCGCGCTCCAACTCCGGCTGCTCCAGACGGTCGTGGCGGTGGCCGCCGAGAAGAACTCGACGCTCGTCCTGCCCTTCCCGGTGGAGCTGCTGCGCTTCCTCGAGCGGGCGCAGGAGCACCCGACCGGGAGCTGACGGAAAGGGACACGCTACGCGCGTGGTTCCCGCGGGCCGACCCAGGTGATAGACACAGCGACGTCACAGTCCTGTCCGCCAGCAGGAAGGTTGCTTCGCCATGTCCGCAACACGACGTCAGGTCCTGGCCCGCACCGGCGCCCTGGGCCTGGGCATCGCCTTCACCGGCGCCCTCTCCGAACTCTTCGCCGGCACCGCCGCCGCCCAGTCCCTCGGTCACACCGGCTACGGCCCGCTCGTCCCGGACCCCGACGGCCTGCTGGACCTGCCGAAAGGATTCCGCTACAAGGTCCTCTCCCGCGAGGGCGACCCGCTCCGCTCCGGCGAGGGCAAGGTCCCCTCCAACCACGACGGCATGACCGCCCTGCCGGGCAGACACGGCCGCGTCCACCTGGTCCGCAACCACGAGAACCGCCCCACCGCACCCCTCGCCGTCCCCACCGTCAAGGGCCTGACCTACGACCCGGCGGGCAAGGGCGGCTGTACGGCCCTGACGCTCGACTCCCGCGACAACGTGCTGTCGGAGCGGGTCGCCATCGCCGGCACCGCCGTCAACTGCGCGGGCGGGCCCACCCCTTGGGGCACCTGGCTGACCTGCGAGGAGACCGAGGACAAGGCCGGTACCAACGGCTACACCAAGGACCACGGCTTCATCTTCGAGGTGGACCCGGTCGATCCGCACCGCTCGGGCGCCGTACCGCTGACCGCGATGGGCCGCTTCCAGCACGAGGCCATCGCGATCGACCCGAAGCGCGGCATCGTCTACGAGACCGAGGACGCCTTCCTCAAGCCCTTCGGCCTCTTCTACCGCTTCCTGCCCCACCGGCCCGAGGGCGGCCTCGGTTCACTGCGCGCGGGCGGCCGGCTCCAGGCGATGCGGGTGCCCGGCGTACCGGACCTGTCGCTGATCCAGGAGACCGGCGCCTGCTTCGAGGGCATCGAGTGGGTCGACGTACCGGACCCGCTGGCCACCCAGACCCCCATCCGACTCCAGGACTTCGGCCCCAAGGGCATCACGCACGCCCAGAAGCTGGAGGGCTGCTACTGGGGCGGGAAGAGCGTCTACTTCGTGTCGTCGTTCGCGCACAGCGCCGAGGGTTCGGCCGCCGACCACTTCGGGCAGATCTGGCGCTACGACCCCTCCGCGCGCCGGCTCACCCTGGTGATCGTCTTCGGCCCGGACACCGACGTGCAGCTGCCCGGCGAGTCCCCGGACAACATCTGCCTCGCCCCGAGCGGCGGCCTGATGGTGTGCGAGGACGGCAACGGCGCCCAGCACGTCTTCGGCGTGACCCGGCACGGCGAGGTCTACGCGATGGCCCGCAACGCGCAGAACATCGGGACGCCGGACGCCCCCGAGTGGGGCGAGTTCGCGGGCGTCACCTTCTCCCCCGACGGGCAGACGATGTACGTCAACTGCTACACGCCCGGGACGACCTTCGCGGTGACGGGGCCCTGGCGCAGGTAGCCGCCCTCCACGACGGCTGGCGCGCCCCGGTCCCCCGGCGCAGGATCGAGGGGCCGTACCCGGACCGGAAGGGGTGCCCCATGTCGAAGAAGGGCTCGAAGAGCCGCGCGGCGAAGGGCGCGCGGGGCGGGGACGACCTCGCCCTGCGCGAGCTGCTGCGGATACCGGGCGGCAAGCCGGTGGATCTGGCCGCCCGCGACGCCCGGGAGACCCCGGCAGGCCCCCGTGACAAGCAGGCGGGCCTGGCCGCGATGACCGAGCTGGCCGCCCCGCTCGCCGACCTTCAGGAACGCCTGTGGGCGGCGAGCACGGCGGGCGACCGGCGCCGGGTCCTGCTGGTGCTGCAGGGCATGGACACCAGCGGCAAGGGCGGTACGGTCAAGCACGTCATCGGCCTGTTCAACCCGGCCGGCTGCCGTATCCGGGCGTTCAAGGCGCCCACCCCGAAGGAACTGGGGCACTCCTTCCTCTGGCGGATCAAACGGGCCCTGCCGCAAGCCGGCGAGCTGGGCATCTTCGACCGCTCGCACTACGAGGACGTCCTCGTCGCCCGCGTCCGCTCGCTCGCCCCGCCCGCCGAGATCGAGCGCCGCTACGACGAGATCAACCACTTCGAGAAGTCCCTCGCCGACGACGGCGTCACCGTGATCAAGTGCTTCCTGCACATCTCCTACGGCGAACAGCGCGACCGCCTGCTCAAGCGCCTCGACCGCCCGGACAAGCACTGGAAGTTCAACGTCGCGGACATCGACGACCGCGCCCTGTGGCCCGCCTACCAGCAGGCGTACGAGACGGTTCTGGAGCGCTGCTCGACACCGCACGCCCCCTGGTACCTGGTCCCCGCCGACCGCAAGTGGTACCGGAACTGGGCGGTCAGCCGGCTCCTCCTGGAGCACCTGTCGGAGTTGGACCCGCACTACCCGCAGGCGGACTTCGACGTGGCGGACGCGCGCAGGCGGCTGCTGGAACAGTGATCCCGGGGTACTCGGGACGCATGACCGAGAACCGACACGTCAAGGGCTCGTACTGGCTGGAGACGGCACCCGGCGGGCCTCACCCGCCCCTGACCGAGGACCTCGACGTCGACGTGGCCGTCATCGGCGCCGGCATCGCCGGGCTGAGCACGGCGTGGGAGCTGACGCGGGCCGGGCGGCGGGTGGCGGTCCTGGAGGCCGGTCAGGTGGCCGCCGGCGTCACCGGCCACACCACCGCCAAGCTGACCGCCCTGCACACACTGATCTACGACAAGGTGCGCCGCACCCGGGGCCCGGAGGGCGCCCGGCTGTACGCGCGCTCGCAGAGCGAGGCGATCGAACGGGCCGCCGAGATCGCGGACGAGCTGGGCGTCGACTGCGACTGGGAGCAGCGCAGCGCCTACACCTACGTCCGTGACGAGAGCCGGGTCGGGGAGCTGCGGGCCGAGGCGGAGGCCGCCCGGGAGGCGGGGCTGTCGGCGACCTTCGTGACGGAGACCGGGCTGCCGTTCCCGGTGGCGGGCGCGGTCCAGGTGACCGGGCAGGCGCAGTTCCATCCGCGCAAGTACCTGCTGGCCCTGGCCCAGGACCTGGTCGCCTCCGGGGCGGCCGTCCACGAGCACACCGTCGTCGTCGGCCTCGACGAGGGCGAGCCGTGCCGCCTGACGACGGACACGGGGGCGACGGTGACGGCCCGGGACGTCGTGGTCGCCACGCACTACCCAATCTTCGACCGGGCCCTGCTGTTCACCCGGCTCTCGCCGCGCCGCGAGCTGGTCGTCGCCGGGACGATCGACCGGGAGCGGGATCCGGACGGCATGTACATCACGCCGGACGAGGGCACCCGCTCGGTCCGCACGGCTCCCTGGGACGCCGAGCGGCGCCTGCTCATCGTCACCGGCGAGCACTTCACACCCGGCACCGGCGACACCCGGGCCCGGTTCGACGACCTCTCCGCCTGGGCCGCCCGGCACTTCCCCGACGTCGAGCTCACCCACGCCTGGGCCACCCAGGACAACGACCCCACCGACACCGTGCCGCTCGTCGGCCCGCTGCACCCGGGCGCCCGGCACACCTATGTGGCCACCGGCTTCGGCGGCTGGGGCATGAGCGGCGGCATCATGGCGGGCCGCCTGCTCGCGGCCCAGATCACCGGCGAGCAGTGCGAGTGGAGCGACCTGTACGACCCGCGCCGGCTGCGCTCACAGGTCCGCGAGGCCCCGTCCTTCCTCAAGACCCAGGCGCAGGTGGCCCGCCACTTCGTCGGCGACCGTCTGCGCCCCGCACCCCCGCTGGAGTCCCTCCCGCCGGGAGAGGGCGCCGTGGTCCGGGTGAACGGCGACCGGCTCGCGGTCTACCGCGACGACGAGGGCAACCTCCACGCCGTCTCCCCCCGCTGCACCCACCTCGGCTGCCTGGTCTCCTTCAACGGGGCCGAGGACGCCTGGGAGTGCCCGTGCCACGGCTCCCGCTTCGACACGAACGGCAAGGTGATCCAGGGGCCGGCGACCAAGCCGCTGGAGCAGCGGGACATCTGAGCGGGTGACGTCACGGCCGGGGTGACAGGCAAATAAGGCAGTTCGCCATATTTTCATACGGTGATCACTTCCGTACGACGCGTCACCGCCGCCTGTCTCCTCGGCGCCGTGCTCACGGCCTGCGCCACCGCTCCCCACCAGGCTCCCCGGCCGGCCCGGCCGTCCCCGGCCGCGACCTCCGCTCCCCCCACGCTCGCCCCCGGCCCAGGGGGTCTGACCCCGGTCTTCAAGAACGGCTCCCGCGTCCACGGCAGGACGGTCGCGCTCACCTTCGACGCCGACATGACCGCCGACCAGGGGGCCCGGGCGGCGGCCGGCGAGCACTTCGACAATCCCGGGCTGATCGCGGCGCTGCGGGCACTGAAGGTGCCGGCCACCGTGTTCATGACCGGGCGGTGGGCCGAGGAGTATCCCGAGCAGGCCCGTTCCATCGGGCGGGATCCGCTCTTCGAGGTCGCCAACCACTCCTACAGCCACTACGCCTTCACCGACGACTGCTACGGGCTGCCGACGGTCTCCGCCGACCGGATGCGGGCGGACGTGGAGCGGGCGTTCACGGCGTTCCGCAGAGCGGGGGTGCCGGACGCGCGGCCGTACTTCCGCTTTCCCGGCGGCTGCTACGACCGGCGGGCGCTGAAGGCGCTCACCCCGGTCGGGGTGACCGCCGTGCAGTGGGACGTGGTGAGCGGGGACGCGTTCGCGACGGACGCGGGGGCCGTGTCCCGGCAGGTGCTGGAAGGGGCGCGCCCGGGATCGGTCGTGGTCATGCACTGCACGCGCAGTGCGGCGCCGACGACGGAGCGGGTGGTGCGCACGGTGGTGCCCGAGCTGCGGGCGCGGGGCTACCGGTTCGTACGGGTGTCCGAGCTGATCGGGTCCTAGGCTGGAGGTATGAGCGAGGACTACTGCACGATCGGCAACGTGCCGAAGCCGCCGGTCGCCGACGGGCCGCCGTACGCGGACTGTGTGCTGTGCCGGGAGCCGACCGAGTATCCGGAGTCGTACAAGGGGATCACGCTGTGCCCGGTGTGCGAGTGGCAGGAGGCTCAGCGGACGGCCTGCTCGGGGTGACCTTAGGGTTGTCCGGGTGAGCCACGACGTGACGCCCTCGACCGACAGCCCCTTCCGTTCCGAGCCGACCGCACGCGATGAGGCACCGCAGTTCGTGCTGCCCCTGGTCGTGCGCATCGAGAAGGCCGCTCCGCCCGCTCGTACCGACGCCCTGGAGACCGCAGCCCGCGCCGTGCTCGTCATGCTCGCCGACGAGCGTTCGGTGGGCGACGGGGAGTGGGCCGAGGCCGTGCGGGACTGGCAGGACGCCCGGATCCGGAAGGTCGTACGGCGGGCCCGGGGGGCCGAGTGGCGGCGGGCCGAGGCGCTGCCCGGGATCACCGTGACGGGGAAGGCGGCCGAGGTGCGGGTGTTCCCGCCGGTGCCGCTGGACGGGTGGCCCAAGGAGCTGGCGAAACTCCAGGTCTCCGGCACCGACCTCGACGACCCCGAGCCGCCTGCCGGGGCGGACCCGACCGCCCCCGTCCTGTGGCTCAGCCCGGACCTCGACATGTCGGCCGGCAAGGCGATGGCCCAGGCCGGTCACGGTGCCCAACTCGCCTGGTGGGAGCTGCCGGAGGAGGAGCGGGCCGCGTGGCGGGACGCCGGGTTCCCGCTCGCCGTACGGACGGCGCCCCCCGGCCGCTGGGCCGAACTCACCGCCAGTGGGCTGCCGTTGGTCCGTGACGCCGGTTTCACGGAGATCGCGCCCGGCTCCTGCACGGTCGTCGCGGACCATCCGGCGCTGCGATGACCAGGGTCGACGGGCGTGTCGAGCGGGGCAACCGCACCCGGCGGACCGTGCTGCGCCGGGCCGTCGACATCGCCTCGGTCGAGGGGTTGGAGGCGCTGTCGGTGGGGCGGCTGGCCGGAGAGCTGGAGCTGAGCAAGAGCGGGGTGTTCGCCCTGTTCGGCTCCAAGCAGGAGTTGCAGCTGGCGACCGTGCGGGAGGCCTCGCGGATCTTCGTCGCCGAGGTGCTGGAACCGGTCTCCGATGCGGCTGACGGGCTCGCCCGGCTGCGGGGCCTGTGCGAGGGCTGGCTGCGGTACTCGGAGCAGCGGGTCTTCCCGGGGGGCTGTTTCTTCTACGGCGTCATGGCCGAGTTCGACGCCCGCGAGGGTGCCGTCCACGACGCCCTCGTCGAGGCACAGCGCGCCTGGCTCGCGGAGTTGGAGCGGTGCGCCGAGCAGGCGCGGGCCGCGGGTGAGGTGGGCGCGGACACCGATCCGGGGCAACTGGCCTTCGAGGTCGTCGCGTTGATGGAGACGGCGAACGCGATGTCGGTGCTGCACGGCGAGTCCGCGCCCTATGCCAGGGCCCGGCGGGGCATCGCGGCGCGGTTCCGGGCCTGACGACTCGGGCACTCCTCGGCCGGATGCGGTTCGGGCGCGGTTCGGGCGCGGTTCGGGCGCGGTTCGGGCGCGAAAACTAGTAGCACGATCGTTCGTTTAGTTTTATGGTCGGCGCATGGGCACTCCTCGACCACGCGTCCTTCGCTCCCGCTGGAAGTCCGGTCCCGCCATTGCGCTCGACGACCCCGTGCTCGTCGCCGTCACCGACTTCACCGCCGACGGCCACGGGCGGTCCCTCGCCGTCGCACTGGCCGGGATGCGGTTGCGCCGCACCTGGCCGTCGACTTCCGGCGCGATCGGGGTGTGGCTGTGGGCGGACCCCCTGCGCCGGCGGTCCGGGTCCGTGTCCGTATGGGCCGACGAGCGGGGACTCAAGGAGTTCACCGGCCGGCCCGACCACGCGCGGATCGTCCGCGCGCATCGTGGGCGCGGTGAACTGCGGTCGGCACGGCGGGAGTTCGAGGAGTTCGATCCCGATGCCGTGTGGGCGTACGCCCTGGACCTGATCGCCGAGGAGCGCTGATGGATGTCGTCGAACTGGACCGGATCGCCGTGGAGGAGGCTTCGCGGCTGGTGGAGCTGGCCCGGGGCGCGGACGACCGGGACTGGACGCGGGACACACCCTGCGCGGGGTGGGACCTGCGGCGGCTGGTGGCGCACATGACCGCGCAGCACCACGGCTTCGCGGCCGCCGCGCGGGGCGACGGCGGCGAGTTGGGGCACTGGCGGGAACCGCGGGAGCTGGGCGACCCCGCCGCGGCGCATCGCGCGGCCGCGGACGCGGTGCTCGCGGCGTTCGCCGAACCGGGCGTCACGGAGCGGGAGTTCGTGCTGCCGGAGCTGGGCGGTGGGTTCGCCGGCCGTACGGCGATCGGCTTCCACTTCGTCGACTACGTCGTGCACGCGTGGGACGTGGCGGCCGCGCTCGGTGTGCCGCTCCGCCTGTCCGAGGACGTGCTCATCGCGGGGCTGGCCGTGGCCCGGCGCGTTCCGACGGACCCGGCTGGCCGCGGGCCGGGATTCGCGTTCGCGCCCGCGCTGAAGGTTCCGGAGGGGGCCGGGCCCCTGGAGGAGACGCTGCGGCTGCTGGGCCGGCAGCCCGACGCATGGCCCGGAACCGGCCGGTGACCTCCCGGACCCGGCCGGAGCCGAACGTCGGATGCCGCGCCGCAGGCCCCCCGGCACCGGCGAGATGCCCGACGCAGCGCCGACCGCAAGCCCGGGGCCCCGTTCGCACCGAAAGCATGGAGGGAGCCGGGCCGTGGGCTCCGCCGCCGAACCTCAAATGTTGCTCTGAAGGTTCCCCGGGTGCGGTTCGGGCCCGAGCCGTGGGGCCATACCTCCGTCACGCCGAGCGGGCGACGACCGGAGCGGGTGCGGGAGAGGCGGGGAGGGGACGGACCATGGAGCGACTGGGCACGGGGATCGGGTGGCGGCCGGAGATCGCGGACGCCGTGGAGGGCATGCCGGGCATCGACTGGGTCGAGGCCGTGGCCGAGAACGTCTGCCCCGGGCACCTGCCCGAGTCGCTGCTGCGACTGCGTGAGCGCGGGGTGACCGTGGTGCCGCACGGCGTCTCACTCGGCCTCGGCGGCGCGGACCGGCCCGACGCCGGACGGCTCCTGGCCCTCGCCGAGCGGGCCGAGGCGCTGGGGTCGCCGCTGGTCACCGAGCACATCGCGTTCGTCCGGGCGGGCGGCCCCCTGACCGCCTCCCCCCGCCTGGAGGCGGGACACCTGCTGCCCGTCCCGCGCACCCGGGACGCCCTGGACGTCCTCTGCGAGAACATCCGCATCGCGCAGGACGCGCTGCCGGTGCCGCTCGCGGTGGAGAACATCGCCGCCCTGGTCGCATGGCCGGGCGAGGAGATGACCGAGGGGCAGTTCCTGTACGACCTCGCCGACCGGACGGGCGTGCGGCTGCTGATCGACGTGGCCAACCTGCACACCAACCACGTCAACCGCGGCGAGGACCCCGCCGAGGCACTCGCCGAACTGCCCCTGGAGGCCATCGCGTACGTCCATGTGGCGGGTGGGTTCGAGCGGGACGGGGTGTGGCACGACAGCCACGCCCACCCCGTCCCGCGGCCGGTCCTCGACATCCTCACCGACCTCGCGTCCCGGGTCTCACCGCCGGGCGTGCTGCTGGAGCGGGACGAGAACTTTCCCGAACCGGCGGAGCTCGAAAGGGAGTTGGGGGCGATCCGGGAGGCGGTGGAGAAGGGGGGTGCCGCGCGGCCCGGCGGTGCGTGGCGTGCCGGCGCCTCCGGGGAGCCGTCGGGCGTCTCGACCTCCCCCGCCCGCCAGCGGCTCGCGCTGGCCCAGACCGCGTTGCTGTCCGCGCTCGTGGCGGCGACGCCGGTGCCGGAGGGGTTCGACCGGGTGCGGCTCGGGGTGCAGGCGCGGGCGCTCGCGGGGAAGCGGGCGGACGTGGTGGCGAAGGTGGCGCCCGAACTGCCGGTGATCCTCGGTGCGGGTTACCGATCGGCGTTCCTGGCGTACGCGCAGGGAGCGCCGATGACCGAGGGGTACCGGCGGGACGCCCTGGACTTCGCCGAACACCTCTTGACGAGCGGCGAGTCGAAGGACGCGCGGGTGCGGCGGGAGCTGCGGGAGTGGTGGCTGGAGCGGTCGGGTCCGGCGCCGAGGTCCCGACGGCCGGGGATCCGGCTGGCCCGGGCCACGCGGAAGGTGCTGCTGGGGAGGTGAGGATGCGGGGACTCGGGGACGGGAAGGCTGCGCGGACCCGGCAGTAATATGTCAATCCCGCACCTGAAACCCTCTAGCGTGCGGTGCCGCAACAGGAGGCACCATGCGACCGCGACCGCCCATCGAGGGGCGAGGCATCTTCACCGGCACCGGGGTGATCATCGCCGGGCTGACGGCGACCCTGGTGGCCCTGCTCATCCCCCTCTGGTCCTACGCCGACCGCTCCGGCACGGGACTGAGCGTCCTCAACGCCGGGACCGTGGCGACGCCGTACGGACCGCTGTCCGCGCTGGACCGGGACTTCGTCACGAAGGTGCGGCTGGCGGGGCTGTGGGAGCTGCCCGCCGGTCAGCAGGCGCAGCAGAAGGGCACGACGCAGGCCGTGCGGACGGCGGGGCAGCACCTCGTGGAGGGGCACACGTTCCTCGACGCGCGCGTGCGTGACGTGGCGTCGAAGCTCGGGCTCGCCCTGCCCAACGAGCCCAACGACCAGCAGAAGCAGTGGCTCGCCACCCTCGACCAGGCCCAGGGCGTCGACTACGACCGGCAGTTCGCCAACATCCTGCGCCTCGCGCACGGCCGGGTGTTCTCCGTCGTCGCCGAGGTCCGCGCGAGCACCCAGAACTCCCTGGTCCGCGCCCTGGCCGACGACGCCAACACCACCGTGCTGGACCACATCAAGATCCTGGAGGCCACCGGGTACGTCGACTTCGGCGCCCTGGCCCGGGACCTGGCCGCGGGCAGCACCCCTCCGATCACCAACTCCCCCGCCCCGCCCGGCCCGACGGCCGACCCGGGCCAGGTCGTTCCGGTCACCCCGTCGCCGTACGCCACGACCTTCACTCTCCCCCCGGCCGCCTCGAGCCCCCCTCCCGTCCCCGTGCCGTCGTAGTTCACTTCCGGACAAACGGAACGTCACACACCGACAACACTCCGTCCGGATCGTGAACATCCCATGGCGCCGCCACGAGCCTTTGGCATAGAAACGCGGCATGTTCTGGGTTCTTCTTCTGCTGCTGGCCTGGGCCGCCGCCGGCACCGCGTGTACGCGCCTGTGCCTGGCCGCCGTACACGCGGCGGCCGCGGACGCGGATGCCCGGGGACACGATCTGACGCTGTACGAGGCCGCGTTCCTGTCCGGTGGACCGCGGCGGGTCGCCGATCTGACGCTCGTCTCCATGGCCCGGCAGCGACGGCTGCTGCTGGCCCACACCGGCTGGGCGACCGTCGTCGACCCGCGCGGCCGGGACGAGATGGAGCGCACGGTCATCGGGGCCATCGGGCCGGAGGGGCAGTCCCGGATCGCTCCGGTGCGGGCGGACGCGGCCTCGGCGGCCGCGGTGCGCAGCCTCGCCGAACGGCTCGTGGACGCGGGCCTCGCCGTGCCCGACGGCGCCCGCTCCGGCATCGCCGCGGGGGTCCGCCAGGTGAAGCTGGCCTCGGTGGCCGTCGTCGCGCTGGGCGCGCTCGCGCTGCTGGCGCCCGCCCCGTCGGAGATGCCGCGGCACCTGGTCGCCCTCTGGTTCGCGCTGCCGCTCGCCCTCAGCCTGAGCTGTCTGGCCATCGCGCGGATGGAGGTGCACCCGTACTCGCGCTGGGCGTCCCCGGCGGGCCAGCGGCTGCTCGGTGCCCTGAACCGGCACCCCGGTGGCACGGACGAGCGGACCTATCTCACCTCCGTCGCCGTACGCGGCATCAGCGCCGTCGGCGAACCGGACCTGCGCGCGGCCTTCGCCCACCGGCCCGTCGGCCAGGACGAGGAACACCGCCTTCCCCACCGGCGCGACTGAGTTCACCCGGGGGCGCACGGAGGCATTGGGGCCGACACCGGCGGGGCGGTGCTTGCCTTCCCCCACAGCCGAACCAAACATCCCTTTTGTCGCTGCCGCGCACCGAAGGGACACCGATGAGAGCTCCCGCCCTCTACACGGCCGCCGGAACCTTGCTCCTGACCACGCTGGCCGCCGCACCGGCCGGGGGCGCTCCGGCCGCCCCGGGCGCGGCGGAACTCCGCGGCACCGCGGTCGCCGCGGCACGCGCGGGGTCGGCCGGTGTCCGCTTCGGCGCCTGTCCCGCGGTGGAAGACCTGCCCGACGGGGTGCAGTGCGGCACGGTGTCCGTCCCGCTCGACTACGCGCGCCCCGACGGGCGGCAGATCAAACTGACCGTCAGCAGGGTGCGGGCCACCCAGAAGGACCCGCACAACAGCAAGCGCCGGGTGCCCCGGCAGGGCGCCCTGGTCTACAACCCCGGCGGTCCCGGCGGCTCGGGCATGTACTTCCCGTTGGTCGGCGCGCTGCCCGAGTGGAAGGGGCTCGCGGCCGCGTACGACCTGGTCGGCTACGCCCCGCGCGGGGTGGGCCGTTCGGCGCCGCTGTCCTGCACCGACCCCAAGCACTTCTTCAAGGCGCCGACCCAGGCGCCGACGCACCCCTCGGAGTCGTACAAGAAGGAACGCGTCGCGCAGGCCAAGTCGTACGCGCGCGGATGTGCGCAGCGGGCGGGCGCGGCTCTGCCGTACTACACCTCCCTGAACAACGCCCGGGACCTCGACGTCCTGCGGGCCGCGCTCGGCGAGCGGAAACTGACGTTCATGGGCGCGTCGTACGGCACCTATTTCGGCGCGCTGTACGCGACGCTCTTCCCGTCCCACGTCCGGCGGATGGTGTTCGACGCGGCGGTGAACCCGGCGCCGGAGCAGGTCTGGTACCGCAACAACCTGGACCAGTCGGCCGCGTTCGAGGGGCGCTGGGCGGACTTCCGGGAGTGGGTCGCCCGGCACGACGACGTGTACGGGCTCGGGGCCACGGCCGAGGAGGTGCTGCACAGCTACGAGAGGGCGGCGGCGCGGCTGGCCGCCGAGCCGGCCGGCGGCAAGGTCGGGCCGGGGCAGCTCCAGGGGGCGTTCCTGTCGGCCGGGTACTACGACGACCTCTGGCCGCACCGGGCGCGGGCCCTGTCGGCGTACCTGAAGGGCGATCCGAAGCCGCTGATCCAACAGGCGGGGCCGCACCAGGAGGCAGCGCAGGAGGCGGAGAACTCGAACGCGGTCTACACGGCCGTCGAGTGCAACGACGCGCCCTGGCCGACGGACTGGAAGGTGTGGGACCGGGACAACACACGGCTGGCCCGGGTGGCGCCGTTCGAGACGTGGGACAACGTCTGGCTGAACCTGCCCTGCGCTTACTGGCCCGCGGCCCGGCAGGAGCCGCTGGACGTGCGGACGGGGCCCGGTGAGCTGCCCGCGACGCTGATCCTGGCCGCCGAGCGGGACGCGGCCACGCCGTACGACGGCGCCCTGGAGCTGCACCGGCGGCTGTCCGGCTCGGTGCTGGTGACCGAGCGGGACGCGGGCACGCACGGCATCGCGGGCGGCCCGAATCCCTGCGTCAACGGATACCTGGACGCCTACCTGTTGGAGGGCCGCCTCCCGGTGCGGCGCGCCGCGTGCGCCCCGCACCCCGAGCCGCAACCGAAGCCGGTGGCCGGCTCCCGGAAGGCGGCCGTCGGACCCGCCCGCTGATCAGGCGAGGCCGGCCACGAGGTCGCCGAGGTCCTTGCGGCGGCCCGTGTAGAACGGGACCTCCTCGCGGACGTGCATGCGGGCCTCGGAGGCGCGCAGGTGGCGCATGAGGTCGACGATGCGGTAGAGCTCGTCGGCCTCGAACGCCAGGATCCACTCGTAGTCGCCCAGCGAGAAGGAGGCGACCGTGTTGGCGCGGACGTCCGGGTAGCCGCGGGCCATCTTGCCGTGGTCGGCGAGCATGCGGCGGCGGTCCTCGTCGGGCAGGAGGTACCAGTCGTAGGACCGCACGAACGGGTAGACGCTGACGTAGTCCCGGGGGTTCTCGTCCGCGAGGAACGCCGGAATGTGCGAGCGGTTGAACTCGGCGGGGCGGTGCAGCGCCATGTTCGACCAGACCGGCTCCAGGGCGCGGCCCAGCCTGGTGCGGCGGAAGAGGTTGTACGCCTCCTGCAGCTGGTCGCTGGTCTCCGCGTGCCACCAGATCATGACGTCGGCGTCGGCGCGCAGCCCGGACACGTCGTAGGTGCCGCGGATGGTGACGTCCTTGGCGGCGAGCTGGTCGAACAGCTCCTGGACCTCGTCGGCGTAGCCGGTGCGGTCCTCGGGCAGCACGTCCTTCAGCTTGAAGACGGACCAGAGCGTGTAACGGATGACCTCGTTGAGGTCCTTGGCCAGCTTGCCCTTGTTCGGGACCCTGCCGGACTCGGGGGTGGGGGCGTCGTTGCTCATGGCCCCTATTCTCCCGCTCCGCCGTGCAGGCTCTGCACCGGGTTGGCCGTGAGCTCGCGCACCGCGGTCAGGTCGCCCTGGATCTGGTCCACGGCCGCGTGGGCGCTCGCGACGCAGGCCGGGATGCCGACGCCGTCGTACTGCGCGCCGCAGACCGCGAGGCCGGGGAGCTTGGCGATCTGCTCGCGGATGCGGGCCACGCGCGCGTGGTGGCCGACGGGGTACTGGGGCAGGCCGTCGGTCCAGCGGGTGACCCGGGTTTCGAGGGGGGCGGCGGCCAGCCCGGTGGCCGCTTCGAGGTCGGTGCGGGAGACGTCCACCAGGTCGGCGTCGTCGCGCTCCAGGATCTGCGTCTCGCCGTAGCGGCCGACGGAGGTGCGCAGGACGACGACGTCCGGGTTCTCGTCGGCGATCCAGCCCCACTTCTGGGAGGCGAACGTGGAGGCCTTGATGGTGCGGCCGTCGACCGGCGGGACGAGGAAGCCGCTGCCCGCGGGCAGGGCGGTGTCGGAGCGGCGGTAGGCGAGCGTGACCAGGGCCATGGAGGCGTACTCGACGGTGTCGAGCTCGGTGGCGGCCTCGGGCGCCTCGGCGCGCAGCAGTCCTGCGGCGGCCGGGGCGGGGACGGCGAGGATCACGGCGTCGGCGTGCAGGACGCGGTCCGGGGTGACGACCTTCCAGCCGCCGGACGCCTCGCGGCGCAGCTCGCTCACCGGGGCGCCGGTGACGATCTCGCCGCCGCGCGCGCGGACCGCGTCGGCGACGGCGAGCGGGAGGGTGCCCACGCCGCCCTCGATGCCCATGAACACGGGCCCGGTCTGCTGGTTGGCGGCCATCTTGGCCTGGATCTCGCGGACGCCCTCGGTGAGCGAGGCGTGGATCTTCGCGACCTGGAAGAGCTGCGGGACCGCCGAGCGCATCGAGATGCGGTACGCGTCGCCCGCGTACACCCCGCCGAGGAGGGGTTCGACGAGGCGGTCGACGACCTCGCGGCCCAGGCGCGCCGCCACGTACTCCCCGACCGCCACGTCGTCGCCGACCTCCGTGCGGGGCAGCTCGGCGTCCTGCTCGATGCGGGCGAGGCCCTCGTCGGACAGCACCCCGGCCAGGGCCTCGGCGGTGCCGGGTACGCCCATCACGTGGCCCTTGGGCATGGGGCGCAGGGCGCCGCGGGTCCAGATCGAGGCGGTCGCGGTGGCGGGCGGCTGGAGGCGCTCACCGAGGCCCACCTCGCGCGCCAGGGCCACCGCCTCCGGCCTGCGGGCCAGCATCGACTCGGCGCCGAGGTCCACGCGCGCGCCCGCGATCTCACCGGGGAGCAGCTTGCCGCCGACACGGTCGGCCGCCTCGACGACGGTGACGCGCACACCGCGCTGCGACAACCGGTGGGCCGCGGCCAGTCCCGCGATGCCGGCTCCGATGACGACGACCTGTGATCCGCTCATGGCCCCAGCCTCTCAGACCCCACTGAGAGTCCACCGGCGGCCCGGTGTCCTTCACGAGTCCTGACCGTGACCGCATCGGAACCACCGGGGTCCAACGTTCGCGCTCCCTCCGGCGTCGAAGGAGCGTCAGTTGTTCACGACCCTCGGGGGGACACCCATGCGCACACCACGTTCACGCCGTTCACGCGGCTCCGCGCGGCCGGTCCGGGTCCTGGCCGGGCTCCTGCTGGCGGGGACGCTCGCGCTCACCGGGTGCAGCGGGGCCAGTGGCGGTGACGGCGACAGCGGCAGCCTCGCCCAGCAGGACCGGGCCGGCGCGCAGGCCGACGAGAAGGGCGCGGCCGGCGCCGCCGAGGACAGCGCGAGCGGCAAGAAGGCGAGCGCGGCGCCCGACCCCGCCACCAACCACATCATCCGCACCGCCTCGCTGACCGTGCAGGTCAAGGACGTGCCCAAGGCGCTCGCCGCGGCCCGCACCACCACCGAGAACGCGGGCGGGTTCGTCGGCAAGGAGTCCACCTCGCGCGACGAGGAGGGCCGGGAGCAGACGGAGGTGGTGCTGCGGGTGCCCGTCGAGAAGTACGACGAGGTCCTCGCCGACCTTGAGGGTGCGGGCAAGCTCCTGGAGCGCACCGCGGACGCGCAGGACGTCACCGACCAGGTCGTCGACGTGCAGAGCCGGATCGCGACGCAGCGCGCGAGTGTGGCGCGGATCCGGGACCTGATGGACAAGGCGACCAAGCTGAGCGACGTGGTGACCCTGGAGGGCGAGCTGAGCAGCCGTCAGGCCGACCTGGAGTCGCTGCTGGCCCGTCAGGCGTCCCTGAAGGACCGCACGAGCCTGGCCACCATCACCCTGTCGCTGTCCGAGAAGCCCGTCGTCAAGGCGGAGGAGGACGACGATCCCGGCGTCGGCGACGCGCTGGCGGGCGGCTGGGACGCGTTCGTGACCATGCTGCGCTGGGTCGTGGTGGCGCTGGCGGCCGTACTGCCGTTCCTGGCGGGCCTCGCGCTGATCGTGCTGGTCTGGCTGCGCCTGGTCCGGCCCCGGCTGCCCCGTCGGCCCGCGCCGACGGCCGCCTCGACCGCCCTGGGCCCGCTGCCCACCGCCCGCCCCGTCCCGGACCCGGACCGCTCGCCGGAGCGGGGCGAACGGGACTGAAATGCCCCGCCCTCGTAGCGTGTTCGCATGAACATGAGCCGTACGCGGGACACGAGGGAACGTCTGGTCGTGATCGGTGGCGACGCCGCGGGGATGTCCGCGGCGTCGCAGGCCCGCCGGATGAGAGGCCCCGACGAGCTGGAGATCGTGGCCTTCGAGCGCGGCCACTTCACCTCCTACTCGGCGTGCGGCATCCCGTACTGGGTCGGCGGGGAGGTGACCGGGCCTGACGAGCTGATCGCCCGTACGCCCGAGGAGCACCGGGCCCGGGGCATCGATCTGCGCGTGCGCACCGAGGTCACGGAGATCGACGTCGAGCGGCAGCGGGTACGCGCGCGTGACCTCGATTCGGGGGCCGAGTCCTGGACGCCGTACGACAAACTCGTGATCGCCACCGGTGCCCGCCCGATCCGCCCCGACATGCCGGGGGCCGACGCCCCCGGTGTGCACGGGGTGCAGAGCCTCGACGACGGCCAGGCGCTCATCGACACGCTGGCACACACGCGTGGCCGCGACGCGGTGGTGGTGGGCGCCGGTTACATCGGCGTGGAGATGGCCGAGGCCCTGATCAACCGCGGCTACCGGGTGACGGTCGTCAACCGGGGCAGCGAGCCCATGTCCACGCTCGACCCGGACATGGGGCGCCTGGTGCACGAGGCCATGGAGGGCCTGGGCATCACCATGGTCAACGACACCGAGGTGACCAAGATCCTCACCGGTGAGGACGGCCGGGTCCGCGCGGTGGCCACTGAGGACGCCGAGTACCCGGCGGACGTGGTGGTGCTCGGCATCGGCGTACGCCCGGAGACCGCGCTCGCGAAGGCGGCCGGGCTGCCGCTGGGCCGGCACGGCGGTCTGCTGACGGACCTGGCGATGCGGGTGCGCGGTCACGAGAACATCTGGGCGGGCGGTGACTGCGTGGAGGTCCTCGACCTGGTGTCGGGGCAGGAACGGCACATCGCGCTCGGCACCCACGCCAACAAGCACGGCCAGGTCATCGGCACGGGCGTCGGCGGCGGCTACGCCACCTTCCCCGGAGTCGTCGGCACGGCCGTCAGCAAGGTCTGCGACCTGGAGATCGCCCGCACCGGCCTGCGGGAGAAGGACGCCCGTCGGGTGGGCCTGCAGTTCGTGTCGGTCACGATCGAGTCCACCAACCGGGCCGGCTACTACCCGGGCGCCTCCCCCATGACGGTGAAGATGCTCGCCGAGCGCCGCACGGGGCGACTGCTCGGCGTGCAGATCGTCGGGAGAGAGGGCGCGGGCAAGCGGGTCGACATCGCCGCGGTGGCCCTGACGGCGGGGATGACGGTGGAGCGGATGACGGCCCTGGACCTGGGGTACGCGCCGCCGTTCAGCCCGGTGTGGGATCCGGTGCTGGTGGCGGCCAGGAAGGCCGTCGCGAAGGTGCGGGGCTCCTGAGGTCCGAGTGCCCGAGGGCTACGCCGTTCCGTTGATCCGCTCGATGGCCTGGCGGGCCTGGTCGGCCGGCGGCCGGGGCGGCAGCGCCGACACGGAGGCGCTGGTGCTGGGGGGCATCGCGGACGGCTGCTCGCCCGCCGGCTTGGCGTGCGCCGCGGACCGGGCGGACCTGAGCCGGTGGCTCACCGCCTCGTCGAGCGTCACCGGCCGCTGCATCTGGGACGCCAGCCGCCCGGCCTCCTGACCGAGCCTGGCCACGTCCTCCCACGGCAGTCGCACCACCAGGGAGAGTTCGGCCTCACCGTCGGGAAGAGCGTGCATCGGAGGAGTAATACGGTCGTTCATCGCTGTTCCTCACGTAGTCCCCGCGGCCCGCCTTCCCCGTGCCGCGGGCGGTTGAGGAGACATACGCACGCGTGCGTGCGGGTGTTCACCGAGGCGGCACCGATTCGCCGGGCCCATCGCGGGCAGTACTTCCTTGTGGTCATCCCCGTCCATGACGTGAACCCCGTGCGCCGCACCCCCGTGGTGACGTACGCGCTCATCGCCGCGAACGTCCTCGTGTTCCTGTTCACGCCCGGCCTGGCCGGCTCCGTGGCGGGCGACAGCAGCGTGTCGCAGCTGTGCCACCTCCAGGCGTTCCTGGACCACTGGGCGGCGATCCCACAGGAGTTGATCCACCATCAGATGCCGAAGCTCGTCCCCACGGGCGAGGTCGGCACGAGCGCTCAGGGCGCGACGGGCTGTGTGGTGGCCCCGCCGGACTACGACAAGTCCCCCGCCCTGTCCGTCCTGACGGCGATGTTCCTGCACGGCGGCTGGCTGCACCTGCTGGGCAACATGCTGTTCCTGCTGATCTTCGGCAACAACGTCGAGGACCGGATGGGCCATGTGCGCTTCGCGCTGTTCTACGTCGTCTGCGGCTACGCGGCCTCGTACGGCTTCGCGCTCCTCAACGCCGACTCCAGCGACCCGCTGATCGGCGCCTCGGGTGCCATCGCCGGGGTCCTGGGCGCCTATCTGGTGCTGTACCCGAAGGCCAGGGTGTGGGTCCTGGTGCCGTTCCTGGTGTTCCTGCCGCTCAGACTGCCGGCGTGGCTGGTGCTGGGCTTCTGGTTCGTGCTCCAGGCGTTCTACTCGTCCGGCGAGGGCGTCTCCGCGGCGGGCACGGTGGCGTACGCGGCGCACGTCGTGGGATTCCTCGCGGGGATGCTGCTCGCCTGGCCGCTGAAACCGGGCACTCCCCCGCCGCCGGAACCGCGCGGCCTGCTGTTCGGCAGGAAGGCACGGCCCCGGCACACGTGGTGATTCAGCGGGCGGTGTGCGTGTGGACGTACTCCACGAGGCGGGTCAGCGCGTCCGGGTCGGTGGTCGGCATGACGCCGTGGCCGAGGTTGAACACGTGTCCCTCCAGGCCCTCGGCGGAGTCCAGGACCTCGCGGGTCTTGGCCTCGACCGCCTCCGTGGAGGAGAACAGGACCGTCGGGTCGAGGTTGCCCTGGAGCGCCTTGCCGGGGCCGACACGGCGGGCGGCCTCGTCGAGCGGGACCCGCCAGTCGACGCCGACGACGTCGGCGCCGGCCTCGCCCATCAGCTTCAGCAGCTCACCGGTGCCGACGCCGAAGTGGATGCGGGGGACGCCGTACCCCTCGACGGCCTGGAACACCTTCGCGGAGGCCGGCAGGACGGAGCGGCGGTAGTCGGCGGGGGCGAGGGCGCCGGCCCACGAGTCGAAGAGCTGGACCGCGGAGGCGCCGGCCTCGATCTGGACCTTCAGGAAGGCGGCGGTGATCTCGGCGAGGCGGTCGAGGAGGTCGGCCCACAGCTCGGGGTCGCCGTACATCATCGACTTGGCGTTCTCGTACGTGCGGGACGGACCGCCCTCGACGAGGTAACTCGCGAGGGTGAAAGGCGCGCCCGCGAATCCGATCAGGGGGGTCGCACCGAGCTCGGCGGTCAGCAGGCCGATGGCCTCGGTGACGTAGGAGACGTCCTCGGGGGTGAGGTCGCGGAGCTGGGCCAGGTCGGCGCGGGTGCGGATCGGGCGCTCGACGACCGGGCCGACGCCGGGCTTGATGTCGAGGTCGACGCCGATGGCCTTGAGCGGGACGACGATGTCGCTGTAGTAGATCGCCGCGTCCACGTCGTGCCGGCGGACCGGCTGGAGGGTGATCTCGGCGACCAGCTCGGGGCGCGTGCAGGACTCGAGCATCGGGATGCCCTCGCGGACCTTGCGGTACTCGGGCAGCGAGCGCCCGGCCTGGCGCATGAACCACACGGGGGTGTGCGGCACGGGTTCGCGCCGGCAGGCCTTGAGGAAGGCGGATTCGTACGTGGCCGGCGGCGGCGTCTGGTGTGCACTCACGTCGGAAAGTCTCGCACGGTGCGATGAGTGCCGAGTGCGCGGTGTCTGTGTGGGCATGGAGCCGAGTCAGGGTGTCTAGGCCCGCACCGCGCCCCCCTTCCCCTTAACCTTCCCGCATGGCTGCGGCACAAGGACGACTGTCGGACGACTCGGGCGGAATGGACGACGCGAAGGGGAGTGACCGGGATGGGAGCGGTGCGGCTCCGCCGGCCTTCCAGGCCGCGGTTCAGGCCCTGCGCAACAGTCGGCTGCGGCCGCAGATCGAGATCGAGGCGACACGGGCGCCCCAGCGGCTCGCCCCGCACGCGTACGCGCTGGAGGCGACGGTCGTCGACGGCGACCAGGACCTCGCCGACGGGCGCCTCGTGCTGCTGCACGACCCGGACGGCCACGACGCCTGGCGGGGCACCTTCCGGCTGGTGACGCTGGTGCGCGCGGAGCTGGAGCCGGAGATGGCGGCCGACCCGCTGCTGCCCGAGGTGTGCTGGTCGTGGCTGACCGGCGCGCTCGCGGCGCGCGGGCTGTCGTACGGCGAACCGAGCGGCACCGTCACGCGCGCGAGCTCGCACTACTTCGGCGGTCTTTCCGAGCGCCCGGCGGCCTCGCAGATCGAGATCCGGGCCTCCTGGACGCCCCGTGAGGGCCTGGGCGGGGTGCCGGACACGGCGGGGCACCTCGCCTCCTGGTGCGACCTGCTGGCCCAGGTCGCCGGCCTGCCGCCGGCCGGGCCGGGCGACGCGTCGGTGGTCACGCTGCCCCAGCGGCGGGACCCGCAGGCACGCTGACCAAACATGCCGACCACCCACACGGAGCATCAATTTGTCGATACGGCCACTTTCAGTCAGGAGTGGACCCTCGAACGAACCGATGTGTTCACCGAACGATCGACCGTACGTCCGAATTGCACTAATTGTTACTCACTAGATCGTGATCATTCTCTAAAGGACGCCGGGTTCGGTGCCGAAGACGTCTGTGACCTTCCAAGCCGTCCCGCACCCCAGGAGGCCCGGTGTCCGTTCTCCTCGAGCAGCCCGCAAGCCTGGTCGCCTACCGCCCGAACAAGCCCACCGCCATGGTGGTCGTGGCCGACCCGCGCGTACGATCCACCGTCACCCGTCACCTCTGGGCGCTCGGTGTGCGCGATGTCATCGAGGCCTCGTCCGTGGCGGAGGCCCGTCCCCGTATCGGCAGTCCCAGAGACATCTGCGTCGCCGACGTCCATCTCCCCGACGGCTCCGGCCTGACGCTGCTGTCCGAGACCCGCGCCGCGGGCTGGCCCAACGGGCTCGCCCTCTCCGCGGCCGACGACATCGGCGCCGTGCGCAACGCCCTCGCGGGCGGCGTCAAGGGCTACGTCGTCACCGGCACCCGGACCAACCTCGGGCTCCCCACCCGACCGGGAGCCGCCCCCATCGGCGCCGCCGCCGCCCGTATGCACCGCCGCCCCCCGGGCGCCCCGAGCCACCCGGGCGGCTACCGCGAGCTCTCCGGCCGTGAGGTCGAGGTGCTGCGGCTGGTGGCCGAAGGGCAGTCCAACAAGGCGATCGGCGTCTCGATGGGCCTGTCCGCACTGACCGTCAAGAGCCATCTCGCCCGCATCGCCCGCAAGCTCGGCACGGGAGACCGTGCCGGCATGGTGGCGGTGGCCCTCCGTACCGGCATCATCCACTGAGGCCCTTCACGCCTCACTGTTCACGGACGTGAACCAGGCCTTTCACCGGGCTGACTGGTTTCCGACCCTCAAGCGCCCGCCGACGGAACGTTCCGTCGGCGGGCGCTGTCCATACACAGATACCCTTGACATGTGACCGACGCCCAAGAGACCGCAGCAGACGTTTCACTGCGAACCACCGGAGGCGGCCCTCCGGACGATGGCGGATCTTCTGTCGCGGAGGCTCCGATCCCTCTGCTGGAGCCGCGCGAGGGCATTCCGCCCGTGATCGCCGACGAGGACGCGCTCGCCGAGGTGATCGCCGCGTTCGCCGCGGGCTCCGGCCCCGTCGCCGTCGACGCCGAGCGGGCGTCCGGCTACCGCTACGGGCAGCGCGCGTATCTCGTGCAGCTGCGCCGCGCGGGAGCCGGGACCGCGCTGATCGACCCCGTGGCCTGTCCCGACCTCTCGGGACTCGGCGAGGCACTCTCCGATGCGGAGTGGGTGCTGCACGCCGCCACACAGGACCTTCCGTGCCTGCGCGAGATAGGCATGATCCCCTCGCGCCTTTTCGACACCGAGCTGGCCGGCCGGCTCGCCGGGTTCCCCCGGGTGGGGCTCGGCGCGATGGTCGAGGGAGTGCTGGGCTTCGTCCTGGAGAAGGGCCACTCGGCCGTCGACTGGTCGACCCGCCCGCTGCCCGAGCCCTGGCTGCGCTACGCCGCCCTCGACGTGGAGCTTCTCGTCGATCTGCGGGACGCGCTGGAGAAGGAGCTCGACCGGCAGGGGAAGCTGGAGTGGGCGCTCG
Source organism: Streptomyces sp. NPDC006335 (assembly GCF_040612795.1). Lineage (NCBI taxonomy): Bacteria > Bacillati > Actinomycetota > Actinomycetes > Kitasatosporales > Streptomycetaceae > Streptomyces > Streptomyces sp. NPDC006335. Next base: position 103,852 of record NZ_JBEXQX010000003.1, on the reverse strand, counting down.
AGGAGTTCGACGCGATCGCCTCGGCCCCGCCGGCCGAGCCCCGCAAGGACCCCTGGCGCCGGACCTCCGGGATGCACAAGGTACGGCGGCGCCGGCAGCTGGCCGTGGTGCGGGAGCTGTGGGAGGCGCGGGACCGGATCGCCCAGCGGCGGGACGTGTCGCCGGGCAAGGTGCTGTCCGACGCGGCGATCGTCGAGGCGGCGCTCGCCCTTCCGGTGAACGTGCACGCGCTCGCCGCGTTGAACGGCTTCGGGCATCGCACGGGGCGGCGGCAGCTGGAGCAGTGGCAGGCGGCCGTCGACCGGGCCCGGGCCCTCCCCGAGGTGCGGTTGCCGCAGCCCGGGCAGCCGGTGACGGGACCCCCGCCGCCGCGGGCCTGGGCCGACAAGGACCCCGCGGCGGCCGCGAGGTTGTCCGCGGCGCGGGCGGCCGTGTCGGCGCTCGCCGAGACCCTGAACATGCCGCAGGAGAACCTGATCACTCCGGACACGGTGCGGCGGGTGTGCTGGGAGCCGCCGAGTGTGGTCAGTGCGGAGTCCGTGGGGGCCGCGTTGGCCGGTTACGGGGCTCGGGCCTGGCAGGTCGAACAGGTCACGCCGGTTCTGGTCGCCGCCCTGTCCGCATAGCCGCCGTGGAGCTTCCTGATGTACGGCGGCTGCGGGTCGTCCGTGGTTGCTCGCGCAGTTCCCCGCGCCCCTGACGGGGCGCTTACCTGGTCGCTCCTCGCATGAAGCCGTTGTAGATGAAGCGCTGCAACGACAGGAAGACGATCAGGGTCGGCAGGATCACCAGGACCGCGCCCGCGGAGATCACCTCCCAGTGGGCCGCGTACGGGCCCTTGAAGCGGAACAGCGACGTCGAGATCACGCCAAGATCCTTCGAGGGCATGTAGAGGAACGGAATGTAGAAGTCGTTGTAGACGGTGATGCCCTTCACGATCACCACGGTCGCCGTCGCCGGCTTCAGGAGCGGGAAGATGATCTTCCGGTAGATCGTGAAGGCGTTGGCGCCGTCCAGGCGGGCCGATTCGTCCAGGGAGATCGGGATCGAGCGGACGAACTGCAGGAAGATGTAGATCGAGACGATGTCCGTGCCCATGTAGAGGACGATCGGCGCCCACAGGGAGTCGAACATGCCGAAGCTGTTGACGATCTGGAACGTCGCCACCTGGGTGGTGACGCCGGGGACCAGCGCGGCCGTCAGGAAGAGCGCCACCACCAGCTTTTTGAAGCGGAAGGTGAAGCGGTCGATGGCGTAGGCCGTCATCGAGCCGATGAGGACCGTGCCGCCGACCGAGACCAGCAGGATGATCGCCGTGTTGGTGAACGCGGAGAGCATCCCGCCGTCCTGGAAGGCCGCCACGTAGTTGTGGAAGTTCAGCGGGTCGTCCGGGAGTTCGAGGGCCCCGCTCGTGTTCGCCATCTCCCGTTCCGACTTGAGGGAGGTGAACAGGACGACCACGAGCGGCAGCAGGACGACCACCGTCGCGGCGATCAGCGAGAGGTGGACCAGGGCGCGGGTGAGCGTGCGGCGGGTCATACGAGGTCCACCTTGTCGTCGGGGACCAGGCGCCGCTGCACCCAGGTCACCAGCAGGATGATCAGCAGGAGGACGACGGCGGCGGCCGAGGCCAGGCCCGTCTTGTTGAAGCGGAAGGCCAGGTTGACCGTCTGGATCACGAAGGTCTCGGTGCCGGTCGCGCCGCCGGTCATGATGTACGGGATCTCGAAGACCGAGAGCGAGCCGGAGATCGAGAGGATCACCGTCAGCGTCAGGACCGGTTTGATGCCCGGCGCGATGATGTACCGGAACTGGTGCCAGCGGTTGGCTCCGTCCAGCTCCGCGGCCTCGTACAGCTCCCCCGGGATGGACTGGATCGCGCCCAGGAAGAGGACGAAGTTCAGGCCCAGGTAGCGCCAGACCGAGACGCCGGCCAGCGAGGTGTTCGCGGAGGCCGGGGTGCCGAGCCAGGCGTGGTCGGTGTGCACCCCTACCAGGCTCAGCACCGAGTCGAGGGTGCCGCCGTCCTGGAAGAAGTAGAGGAACACGAACCCGATCGCGACCCCGTTGATCAGGTACGGGAAGAAGAGCACGCCCTTGAAGAAGTTCCGGAAGCGGACGTTGAAGCTCAGGACCGTCGCGAAGTAGAGCGCGAGGACGATCTGGACCGCGGAGGCGGCGAGGTAGTAGCCGCTGACCCAGAAGACCTCGAAGAGGTCCGGGCGGGTGAAGACCTCCTGGTAGTTCTCGGCGCCCGTGTAGCGCAGCGCGGGGCTGACGCCGTCCCAGTCGGTGAAGCTGTACGCGAGCATGTTGACGATCGGCGCGTACGTGAAGGTGATCAGCAGGGCGAGCGGGGCGATCAGGAACAGCCAGGGGGTGACGCCCCGCCGGACGCGGGTCCGGCGCGGGGCGGGGGCCGGGGCGGGGGCGGCCGGGATCACCTCCACGGCCGCCTTCTGTGTCGTGTCCGTCATCAGGACCCCAGGTTCTTCCGGGCGTCCGTCCAGCGCTTGCTGAGGTCGTCGAGGAAGCCGTCGAGGCTGCCCTTGCGGGCTCCGCGAGCGAGGTCGACGAGGTTCTTGCGGTACTCGGGGGCGAAGATGCCGACCTCGGACTGGTTGTCGATCTGCTTGACCTGCGCTCCCTTGGTGTCGTCCACCTCGATGAACTTCACCCCGGCGTCCTCGTACGGCTTCATCACGGCCGGCAGCGCGGCACCCTTGACCGGCGGGATGGCCAGGTTGTCCTCGACGTAGCCGGACTTGTCGGTGAACCAGTCGATCCAGGCCCGGGCCGCCTCCTTGTGCTGGGAGTGGACGTTGACGCCCTGGTTGTAGTCGGGGCCGACGGGTGCGCAGAACTTGCCGTCCACCTGGGCCGGGAAGGGCATGAAGCCGATGTCGTCCGGGTTCACCCCGGCCTTCCTGGCGGCGTCCTGGAACTGCACGATCGCCCAGGTGCCGAGCCACTGCGTGGCGATCTCGCCCTTCGCGGTACGGGGCTTGGACTCCTCCCAGTTGCTGGTCGTCGGGTCCTTCTCGACCAGGCCCGCCTTCACGATGTCGTAGAGGAGGGTGTCGCCCACGCGCAGGTCGGCGCCCTGTGCCCACGGGTCGCCCTCGGCCAGCTTGTCGGTCGCCTTGGGGTCGCAGTGGACCGAGCCGTTGACGCTCGTCCAGCCCGAGAGCGTCCAGCCCGCCGCGAAGTTGGTGTAGTACGGGATCGCGTCGGTCTTGGACTTGATGGCCTTGAGAGCGTCGAGGAACTCGGCCGGGGTGGTGGGCCATTCGGTCACGCCGGCCTCCTTCCAGATCCGCTTGTTGTAGACGAACCCGGGGGACACACCGACCGGGCTCTGTCCGTAGACCTTGCCGTCGACGGTGGTGTAGTCGGTGAAGCGGTACTTCTTGGCGCGCTCGGCCTGGGTGCCCAGGGAGGCGAAGAACCTCGGGTAGTCGGCCTTCTTGATGACCGCGGGGATCAGCAGGACGTCACCGTAGTTCTCGGTGTTCATCCGGATCTTGACCTCGGCCTCGTAGTTCGTCAGGGCCTCGAACTCCACCTTGACCTTGGGATAGGTCTTGTTGAACGCGGCGGCGTACTTCTTCATCGTGCCGTCCTGCACGAGGTCGGTGCGGACGGTGAGGACCTTGATGGTTCCGGTGACCTTCGACGGATCGTCAGGGGCCTTGGCGTCGGCGCCCTTCGACGAGCCTCCGGTGCCGGTGCACCCCGGGATGAGCAGGGCGGCTCCCACGGCCATGGCCAGGACTGTACGGCGGTTCATGTGCATCAGCTCCGTTCATGGGACGGACGAGCACGGGCGGGTTGGCTGATTCGGAACTCTGACAACGTTTTCTTAACCGGTAAAGTCCCTATCTCGCCAACGATGCCGAAAGACTTTCGAGCGCCCGGACTTGATCGGTTTAGGAGTGCGTACATGCTTCAGGCCACACCACTCACCGACGGATGGATCCTGCGGCACGAGGGGGGCGCGCTGTCGGCCGTCGTGCCGGGCTGCGTGCACACCGACCTGCTGGCGGCGGGGGTGATCCCGGATCCCTTTCTCGGGCGCAACGAGACCGAGGTCGCGTGGGTGGGGCGGCGGGAGTGGACCTACGAGACCGACCTGGCGCCCACGAACGGGCACGAGCAGACCGACCTCGTCTTCGACGGTCTGGACACCGTGGCCGAAATCCTCCTCGACGGCCAACCGCTGGGCCGGACACGGAACATGCACCGCTCGTACCGCTTCGACGTGACCGGCATGTCCGGGCGGCTCGCCGTGCGGTTCGTCTCCGCCTACGCCGAGGCCGAGGCGGTGCGCGGGAAACTGGGCGAGCGGCCCGCCGCGTACGCCGAGCCCTACCAGTACGTCCGCAAGATGGCCTGCTCGTTCGGCTGGGACTGGGGGCCCACGCTGGTGACGGCCGGGATCTGGCGGCCGGTGCGCCTTGAGCGGTGGTCGACGGCCCGGATCGCCCGGGTGCGACCGCTCGTCACCGTCGAACAGGGCGTGGGGGTCGTCGAGTTGGCGGTGGAGGTGGAACGGACCAGGGTCGAGGCGCCGCTGGCGGTGGAGGCCTCCGTGGGCGGGGTACGGGCCCGCGCCGCGATCGACGGGACCTCGGGGACCGTACGGCTGGAGGTGCCGGACGCACGGCTGTGGTGGCCGCGCGGGTACGGTGAACAGCCTTTGTACGACGTCGAGTTGACGCTGCTGCACGAGGACCGGCCGTTGGACGTGTGGCGGCGCCGGGTCGGCTTCCGGACCGTCGAGCTGGACCGGTCGGCCGACGAGCACGGCACGGGGTTCACGCTCGTGTTGAACGGCGAGCGGCTCTTCGCGCGCGGCGTGAACTGGATCCCGGACGACGTGTTCCCCTCCCGGATCACCCGTGAGCGGTACCGGGAGCGGCTGGAGCAGGCCGCCGGGGCCGGGGTGGACCTGGTGCGGATCTGGGGCGGGGGGATCTACGAGAGCGAGGACTTCTACGACGCCTGCGACGAGTTGGGGCTGCTGGTGTGGCAGGACTTCCCGTTCGCGTGCGCGGCCTACCCGGAGGAGCAGCCGCTCAGGGGCGAGGTGGAGGCGGAGGCCCGGGAGAACGTCGTACGGCTGATGCCGCATCCCTCGCTCGTGCTGTGGAACGGCAACAACGAGAACCTGTGGGGGTTTCGGGACTGGGGCTGGGAGGCGCGGCTCGCCGGGGACTCCTGGGGTGAGGGGTACTACCTGGGCGTACTGCCGCGGGTGGTGGCCGAGTTGGATCCCACGCGCCCGTACACGGCGGGCAGTCCCTGGTCGGGGTCGTGTGAGCGGCATCCCAACGATCCCGCGCACGGGACCCACCACTCGTGGGAGGTGTGGAACCGTCTCGACTACGCCGCGTACCGCGACGACGTCCCGCGGTTCGTGGCCGAGTTCGGCTGGCAGGCGCCGCCCGCGTACGCCACGCTCGCGCGTGCGCTGCCCGGGGAGGAGCTCGCGGCGGACTCCCCCGGGGTGCTGCACCACCAGAAGGCGGACGACGGCAACGGCAAGCTGCGGCGGGGTCTGGAACGCCATTTCGTGTTTCCCGAAGGGGACTTCGACCGCTGGCACTACCTCATGCAGGTCAACCAGGCGCGGGCGGTGGCCACCGGGATCGAGCACTGGCGGTCGCACTGGCCGGTGTGTGCGGGGACGGTGGTGTGGCAGCTCAACGACTGCTGGCCGGTGACGAGTTGGGCGGCGGTGGACGGGGACGGACGGGAGAAGCCGCTCTACCACGAGCTGCGGCGGCTGTACGCGGATCGGTTGCTGACGGTTCAGGTGCGGGCACAGGGCCCGGTGTTGGCGGTCGTCAACCAGGCGGGTGAGCCGTGGGCGGGGGTGCTGCGGCTACGGCGGATGTCGGTGGACGGCGAGGTGATCGGCGAGATCGAGGTGCCCTTCCGCGCGGACCGGCGGGCGGTCGCTGAGGTGGCGGTACCGGCCGAGGTGGTGCCGGTGGGGGCGAAGGAGTTCTTGGTGGCGGACGCGGACGGACTGCGGAGCGTGCACTTTCCCTCACCCGACCGGGAAGTCCCCTACCCCCGGCCCGAGTTCGACGTCTCCGTCGCCCCCGGGGCCGTGACCGTGACGGCCCGCACCCTCGTGCGGGATCTGCTGCTCCAGGCCGACCGGTTGGAGCCGGGGGCGCGGGCCGATCGCGGGCTGGTGACGTTGTTGCCCGGGGAGCGGGTGACCATCGGGGTCAGCGGCTGGGAGACTCCTGACGCGGTTGCCGCCCGGTCCGCCCTGTACTGCCTGGAGCCCAGCCGATGACAGCCCAGCCGGCCTCGCGCGTCACCATCAAGGACGTCGCCGCGCGCGCCGGGGTGTCCAAGGGGGCCGTGTCGCTCGCCTTCAACCACAAGCCGGGGCTGTCGGAGGCGACGCGGGACCGGATCTTCCGGGCCGCGCGGGAGCTGGGCTGGGCACCGAACCTCACGGCACGGACGCTGGCCGGGTCACGGGTGGACGTCGTGGGGCTCGCGATCTGTCGGCCGGCCCGGCTGCTGGGGCTCGAACCCTTCTACATGGAGTTCGTGTCGGGCGTGGAGAGCGTGCTGATCGAGCGGAACTGCTCGCTGCTGCTGCGCCTCGTGCGGACCGTGGAGGAGGAGGTCGGGCTCCAGGAGTCGTGGTGGCGGGGACGGCAGGTCGGGGGGTCGATCCTGGTCGACTTCCGGGACGACGATCCGCGCGTCGCGGCCGCCGAACGGCTGGGGATGCCGGTGGTGGCCGTAGGGCATCCGTCGTTGACCGGCGGTCTCACCTCCCTGTGGACCGACGACGCTACGGCCGTGACGGAGGCCGTGCGGTATCTGGCGGCGCTGGGGCACCGGCGGATCGCCCGGGTGGGCGGTGCGGCGGCGCTCGGGCACACGGCGATGCGGACGGCGGCGTTCGACGACGCGGCGCGCGGGCTCGGCCTCGCGGGGGCCTGGCAGGTGACCACCGACTACTCGGGGGAGGCCGGCGGACGGGCCACCCGGTCCCTGCTGACCGCCCCGCCGGCGGACCGGCCGACGGCGATCGTCTACGACAACGACATCATGGCGGTGGCCGGGCTGTCGGTGGCGGCGGAGATGGGGCTGCACGTCCCGCGCGATGTCTCCCTGCTCGCCTGGGACGACTCCCAGCTGTGCCGGCTCACCCACCCCACGCTCTCCGCGATGAGCCATGACGTGCACGGATTCGGTGCCGAGGCGGCTCGGACCCTGTTCGGAGTAATCACCGGCGAGGGGCCCGGCTCGCACCCCGTGCCCACTCCGGTACTGACACCGCGGGGTTCCACGGCGCCTCCCGCGGTGTGACCTTCGCCGCTCCCGCCTCCAGGGGTGTGCAGTCACGTTACTGATAAGTAGCATGGGTCCTGAGCGCGCGCTCAGCGCAGCGCGGCAGTGCAGATCCCGCATCTGGAGGAGAGCCATCGTGCCTCGTACCGTCAGGGACGTCGTCTTCGTCGACGGCGTCCGCACCCCGTTCGGCAAGGCGGGCCCGAAGGGCATCTACCACGAGACCCGTGCCGACGACCTCGTCGTGAAGGCGATCCGGGAGCTGCTGCGCCGCAACCCGGGTCTCGACCCCAAGAAGATCGACGAGGTCGCCATCGCCGCGACCACGCAGATCGGTGACCAGGGGCTCACCATCGGCCGTACCGCCGGGATCCTCGCCGGTCTCCCGCAGTCGGTACCCGGTTACTCCATCGACCGCATGTGTGCCGGTGCGCTGACCGCCGTCACCACCGTGGCCGGTTCGGTCGCCTTCGGGGCGTACGACATCGCCATCGCCGGCGGTGTCGAGCACATGGGCCGCCACCCCATGGGCGAGGGCGTGGACCCGAACCCGCGCTTCGTCTCCGAGAAGCTGGTCGACGAGTCCGCCCTGTTCATGGGCATGACCGCCGAGAACCTGCACGACCGGTACCCGACGATCACCAAGCAGCGCGCCGACGAGTACGCCGTGCGCTCCCAGGAGAAGGCCGCCAAGGCGTACGCCAACGGCAAGATCCAGGCCGACCTGGTCCCGATCTCGGTGCGCCGCACCAACCCGGAGGCCGGTGAGACCGGCTGGGGCCTCGTGACCGCCGACGAGCCGATGCGTCCGGGCACGACCCTGGAGAACCTGTCCGGGCTGAAGACGCCGTTCCGCGTCCACGGCCGGGTCACCGCCGGTAACGCGGCCGGTCTGAACGACGGCGCCACCGCCTCCCTCATCGCCTCCGAGGACTTCGCCCGCGAGAACGACCTGCCGGTGAAGATGCGCCTGGTCTCGTACTCCTTCGCGGGTGTCGAGCCGGAGGTCATGGGCTACGGCCCGATCCCGGCCACGGAGAAGGCGCTCGCCCAGGCGGGGCTGTCGATCTCCGACATCGGCCTGTTCGAGATCAACGAGGCCTTCGCGGTCCAGGTCCTGGCCTTCCTGGAGCACTACGGCATCGCGGACGACGACGAGCGCGTCAACCAGTACGGCGGCGCGATCGCCTTCGGTCACCCGCTGGCCTCCTCGGGTGTGCGTCTGATGACGCAGCTGGCCCGTCAGTTCGAGGAGCAGCCCGAGGTCCGCTACGGCCTGACCACCATGTGCGTCGGCTTCGGCATGGGCGCGACGGTCATCTGGGAGAACCCGAACCACAAGGACGCCGGAGGCAGCAAGTGAGCACCACTGAGCTCTTGAAGGGTGCGGCCGAGCTGTTCCCGGACGAGGTCGTCACCCAGGCGCACGTACGCCACCTGGACCTGCCGTTCAACGCGGGGCGCTTCGCGCTCATCACGCTGGACAACGGCTTCGACCACACCAAGCCGACCACCTTCGGCCCGGCGTCGCTGGCGAACCTGAACACCGCCATCGACCAGGTCGAGAAGGAGGCGTCGGCCGGCGAGATCGTCGGTGTCGGCATCACCGGCAAGCCGTTCATCTTCGCGGTCGGCGCCGACCTCAAGGGCGTCGAGCTCCTCAAGGAGCACAAGGACGCGCTGGCCATCGGCAAGGGCGGCCACGAGGTCTTCAAGCGCCTCGCGGGCATCGCGGTGCCGACCTTCGCGTACTACAACGGCGCGGCCATGGGCGGTGGCGTCGAGGTCGGTCTGCACTGCACCTACCGCACGGTGTCCGCGGCCCTGCCCGCCTTCTCGCTCCCCGAGGTCTTCCTCGGTCTGGTTCCCGGCTGGGGCGGCTGCACCCTGCTGCCGAACCTGATCGGCGCCGAGAAGGCCGTCTCGGTCATCATCGAGAACTCCCTCAACCAGAACAAGCAGCTCAAGGGCGCCCAGGTCTACGAACTGGGCATCGCCGACGCTTTGTTCGAGGGCGCGGACTTCCTGGAGCAGTCCCTGCTGTGGACGGCGTCCGTCCTCAAGGGCGAGATCGTCATCGAGCGCCCGGCGATCGACCGCGGTGAGGCCTGGGACCAGGCCGTCGCCAAGGGCCGTTTCATCGCGGACTCCAAGGTGCACGGGGCCGCTCCGGCCGCCTACCGCGCTCTCGACATCATCGAGGCCGCCAAGAACGGCGACCTCCAGCAGGGCTACGACGCCGAGGACCAGGCCCTCGCCGACCTGATCATGGGCGGCGAACTGCGCTCCGGCATCTACGCGTTCAACCTGGTGCAGAAGCGCGGCAAGCGTCCCGCGGGCGCCCCGGACAAGAACCTGGCCCGTCCGGTCACCAAGGTCGGTGTCGTCGGCGCCGGTCTGATGGCCTCCCAGCTCGCACTGCTCTTCCTGCGTCGCCTGGAGGTGCCGGTCGTGCTGACCGACATCGACCAGGAGCGCGTCGACAAGGGTGTGGGCTACGTCCACGCCGAGATCGAGAAGCTGCTCGGCAAGGGCCGTATCAACCAGGACAAGGCCAACCGCCTCAAGGCCCTGGTCACCGGTGTGCTGGACAAGGCGGAGGGCTTCTCCGACGCCGACTTCATCATCGAGGCCGTCTTCGAGGAGATCGGCGTCAAGCAGCAGGTGTTCGCGGAGGTCGAGGCGGTCGCCCCGGCGCACGCGATCCTCGCCACCAACACCTCCTCGCTCTCCGTCTCGGAGATGGCGTCGAAGCTCAAGAACCCCGAGCGGGTCGTGGGCTTCCACTTCTTCAACCCGGTCGCGATCCTCCCGCTCCTGGAGATCGTCCGCGGTGAGCAGACCGACGACGCCTCGCTGGCGACCGCTTTCGCGGTGGCCAAGAAGCTGAAGAAGACCGCGGTGCTGGTCAAGGACGCCCCGGCGTTCGTCGTGAACCGCATCCTCACCCGCTTCATGGGCGAGATCCAGAACGTCATCGACGAGGGCACCCCGGTGGCCGTGGCGGAGAAGGCGGTGGAGCCCCTGGGCCTGCCGATGTCCCCGCTGGTCCTCCTGGAGCTGGTCGGTCCCGCGATCGGTCTGCACGTCTCGGAGACCCTCAACCGGGCCTTCCCGGACCGCTTCACGGTCTCCCCGAACCTCGCGGCCGTCGTCAAGGCGGGCAAGCGCGGCTTCTACGTCTACGACTCCGGCAAGCCGGAGCTGGACCCGGAGGTCGCCGCGCTCCTCAAGCAGGGCGATGTCGTCCTGTCCGAGGAGCAGGTCCGCGAGCGCGTCCTGGACGCCGTCGCCCAGGAGATCGGGCTCATGCTCGACGAGGGTGTCGTCGCCGAGGCGCAGGACATCGACCTCTGCCTGATCACGGGCGCCGGCTGGCCCTTCCACCTGGGCGGCATCACGCCGTACCTGGACCGCGAGGGTGTCTCCGAGCGCGTGAACGGCAAGAAGTTCCTGGCTCCGGGCGTGGCGTCGGTTCCGGCGTAAGCACCTCCCGTACGGCCGTGAAGAGGGCCTCCGCCGCGGCGGAGGCCCTCTTCTCATTCCGCCTCGGCGGCGGCCAGCCGGGCCGTGAGGTCGGCGTTCTCGGCCTCCAGGCGGGCGATGCGCTTGCGGGCGAAGTAGAGCTCCATGACGGCGTCCTGGAACTCGGCGACGAGCTGTTCGGGGGTCAGTTCCATGGCGCTCCCCCTACGCCGGGGCCAGCAGCGTGACCTTGCCGCTGCCGCCCTTCCAGTACAGGGCGCCGTCCCGGGCGTACAGGGAGCCGCCGCCCAGTGCCGCGGGCGCGTTGCTCGGCGCGGCCGTGACGTCCGCGAGCCGTACGGCGCCCTCGGCGAGGATCGCGGACGCGGCGTCCTGGGCCACCTGGACGACATGGAGCTGCGCCTGCGGGGTGTCGCCCCGGCGGACGCCGATGCCCACCCGGCCGCTGCCCTTGACGACCAGGTCGTCCAGCCCCTTGTTGTTGCGCAGGACCAGCAGGGCGCCCTTGGTCGCCCCGGTGGTGGCGGTGACGAAGATGCCCTGGGCCGCGGTGCCGCCGCTCTGGTCCGTGACGCCGTGCGTCTGGAGGTCGATGGACAGGGCGGAGCCGTCGGCGTCCGAGCCGTCGGCGTAACCGTCGTGGGTGATCTTCACCGTGCCGCGTGCGGTCTCCACGCCGGTGACGTTCAGGGCCGAGGTCTGCGGGTTCTGCGAGGCCACGTTGAGCGCGGCGCCCGCCCCGGAGGTGGCCGCCATGACGGCGGTGACCGCGTGCGCGGTCGTCGACCGGGTCCAGAACTGGGCGGGCGCCGTGTAGTCGGTGTAGTCCCCCACCGCCACCGCCTCCGTGCCGTCGGCGGCCACGGTCACGGCCCCCGCCGTGAACGCGCCGAGGAACAGTCTTCGTCCCACTGCCATGGGGATCCCCCTTGTCCGTACCGGATTGGATCACCATTCCATCACGGACTACGCACAGGTGTGCGAGGCTTGGACGTTCGGGTCAGGGGGTGCTCAGACCTCCCGCCAGGCCGCCAGCGCCAGTCCCGGCTCGTCCTTCTGCCGGGCGATCCGCAGCTCCCCGTCCGGGGTCACCGTCGCGGCGACGACACGGCCGTCCGCGTCCTCGGCGAGGGCCACGGCCGTGTCCGCCGGCAACCCGGGCCCGGACTCCGTCCACCACAGCCCCGCCGACTCCTGCTCGGTCGGACAGGCGGCGAAGGCGACCCGGCCGGAGGCCGAACGCTGCGCGAGGACCGTGCAGTCGTGGCCCTCCAGGGTGCAGCGCAGCAGGGCCGCCGGGCCCGGCCCCGCCGCCGCGAGCAGCGGGGTGGGCTCGGTGTCCGCACGCCAGGCGTGGAGCATGCCCTCGGGGTCCGCGAAGAACAGGGTGGTGTGTTCCTTGGAGGTGGGCAGCGCGCTGAGCGTGCCCGGCTCGACGCGCACCGGCAACGGGTCGGCCTGGACGGGAGGTGCCCCCGCCTGCGCCTGGAGCCAGCGCAGGATGCCCGCCGGGCTGCTGCCATACAGCTCGACCCGGCCCGACTCCCCCGTCACCGCGGCGAGTTGCTCGTGCACGTCGGTCCCCCCGAGGTCGGCCCAGGCGTTCCAGCCGCCGCGTTCCTTCTGGACGAGGGCGCGCACGCCGTCGCCGCGGTCGCGGACGAAGACATGGGCGCGGCCCTCCGCGTCGACGGCCACGGCGGGTACGCCGGTGCGCGCGCCGGCCTTGTCGGGGTGACCGACCGGGGCCCAGTCGAGGGCGGCGAGGTGGACGCGGAAGTGCGTGGAGTGGACCAGGCCCGCCTCCTGCGCCTTGGTGGGCCGCCAGGAGACGAGATGCGCGTAGCCGTCCGCGCCGTGTCCGACGGCGAGTCCTGGGTGCAGGCGCTGGTCGCCGCCGACCCTGCGCCAGGGCAACCAGGTGTCGCTGCCCGGGTGGTGTTCCGCCCGGCACCACACGGCTTCGTCACGGGTGGCGTAGACGCCGAGTCGGCCGTCGCGGGCGCGGATGAGCCAGTCGCCGTTCACTGTACGGACCATTGACACGGGCCCACTCTAATCGGGCGGTCGGCGCCGTCCTCGGGTGGGCCGGGCGTGGGACGCTGGGGGCATGAGTGACGTGCTGCTGGTCGTCGTGGATGCCGCGAATGTCGTCGGGTCGGTGCCGGACGGATGGTGGCGGGACCGACGCGGGGCGGCGGAACGGCTGCGGGACCGGCTGGCGGTGGACGGGGTGCCCGGGCGGGACGGTCCCGTGGAGATCGTGCTGGTGGTGGAGGGGGCGGCTCGGGGGGTGTCCTCCGTGCCGGGGGTGCGCGTGGAGTCGGCTACCGGGAGCGGTGACGACCACATGGTGGAGCTGGTCGCGGGGGCGGGCGAGCGGCCGGTGCTGGTGGTGACGGCGGACCGGGAACTGCGGCGCAGGGTCGGGGAGTTGGGGGCGGAGGTGGCGGGACCGCGGACGGTTCGCCCCTGAGCGCCCCTGAAGGTGGGCCCAGTGCACGTACCTCAGGGGCGCGGGGAACTGCGCGACCAGCCACGACGCACCCGCACCCGACGACGCAACGCGACGCCCCCTACCCCCGTCTCACCCACAGCACCGCCCCGTCCACCGTCCCCACCTCCTCGTACCCCGCCAGCAACCGCCGGAGGCCCCGCACCCGTTCCGGTGCGTACGGCTTGCCCCGGGAGTCGTCCACCACCAGGACCGCCGAGACCGCTTCGCGCCGGAACACCCTCCACGCACCCCTCACTGCGTACCTCTCCCCCACCCGCCCGCCGTCGCGGCCGCCGCTGTAGTTGGTGAGGAGACCCGCCGTCAGATAGCGGGTGGCGGGGGCACGGTCAGCCAGCCAGTACGTCTCCGGGTGTATCCCCCAGAGCAGGACCGGATCGCCCGGCGCCGTGCGGGACGACACCGCCTGTGCGACACGGCGGGCGTGGTCGAGGTCAGGGCGAGGGGCCAGCGCGCCCCACGTCAGGAACAGCGCGCACGCGCAGGCCGACGTGAGCACCGCCGTGACCGTACGGTCGTACGGCAGGGCGTGCAGTGCCGCCGTGGCCAGGAGCGCGACCGGCGGGAGGAGGGGGAGGTAGTAGTGGCCGAAGAAGTGGAGGCCGAGCACCACGCCTCCCGCCGACGCGAGCAGCCACAGCCACAGGTCGGCCGTCGGTGCGCGCCGGGCCCGTACGACAGGTGGGACCAGACCCGCGCAGGCCACCGTGACAATCCCGGTGTTGACCAACGCCCTTGACAGAACGTGGAGTTCGGAGCCGGTCAGGGTCGCGTACGCGCCCGAGCCCGTCACCGTCCAGAACACGAAGCCCGCCGGGTCCGTGGCCAGCGCAGCGCCCAGCACCGGCAGCACGGCCCCCGCCGCCAGCCGCAGCACTCCTTCACGCCGCGCCCCCGAGGCCACGTACAGCCCCAGCACCGGCAGCAGTACCGCCCCGCCGGTCTGCTTGGTGAGGAAGGCGCAGGCGACCGCCGTTCCCGCCGCGCCCCAGCGCCGCCGGTCCGCGCACCACATCGCGGCGGCCGTGCAGGGCAGCAGGAACACCTCGAAGGTCGCGGCCTGCGCGTCCTCGGGGTTGAGTCCCACGGAGATCAGCAGGTACAGGACGCCGGCGGTACGGCCGGACGCGTCGCCCCAGCGGCAGCGGGCCAGGGAGGCCAGCAGGGCGGCGGTGAGGAGTTGGGCCAGGACCGCCAGCACCCGCACGCCGGCCAGCGTGCCGGAACCCGTCACCGCGAACGCGGCCTCGTACAGCCACGGCACGAACGGCGGCTTGCGGTCGACGACCGTCTCGTAGAGCTGTCCGCCGTGCGCCAGCAGCCGTGCCTGGACGGCGAGATAGCCCTCGTCCGGGTTCCACAGGGGGCGGGAGAAGGAAGGGATCCTCGTCACGCAGGCCAGGGCCGCGAGCGGGGGCAGCAGCCGACTCCAGTACGCCGTACGAGAAGCGGGTACGGAGGGTGACGGGAGCAGGAGCTCTGCGGACATGGCGAGCACGCTATCCGGCCCCGTATCTCCTGGCTGGGCAGGACATACGGGGCCGGGGCGGCGGAACGTATGTGTTACTCCGTGTTACCGACGGCCGCCGTCTCCTCGCGTCGGCCGAGTCGGCTGTGGGAACGGCCGTAGAGGAAGTACACGGCGAAGCCGAGGACCATCCAGATCGCGAACCGCAGCCAGGTCTCCGCCGGCAGGTTGAGCATCAGCCAGAGCGAGGCCGCCACCGACAGGATCGGGATGAACGGCACCCACGGGGTGCGGAAGGCCCGGGGCAGGTCGGGGCGGGACTTGCGGAGGATGATCACGCCGATGGCGACGACCACGAACGCGAACAGGGTGCCGATGTTGACCAGTTCGGCGAGTTCGCTCAGGGGCGTGAAGCCGGCGACGATCGCGATGATCACGCCGAGCAGGATGGTCGGGCGGTGCGGGGTCCGGAACTTCGGGTGCACGTGGGAGAAGAACGTGGGCAGCAGTCCGTCGCGGCTCATCGCGAAGAAGACCCGGGTCTGGCCCAGCAGCAGGATCATGCACACCGTCGTGAGGCCCACCGCGGCGCCGAAGCTGATGAAGCCCGCGAACCAGGGGTGGCCGGTGGCCTTGAAGGCGTCCGCGAGCGGGGCCGTGATGGACAGGTCCGTGTACTTCTGCATGCCGGTCACGACGATCGACACGGCCACGTACAGGGTCGTGCAGATGAGCAAGGAGCCGAGGATGCCGCGGGGCATGTCACGCTGCGGGTTCCTGGTCTCCTCGGCGGCCGTGGCGACGACGTCGAAGCCGATGAAGGCGAAGAAGACGACGGAGGCCGCGGTGAAGATGCCCATCACGCCGAAGTTGGAGGGCGCCCAGCCGAACATGAGCTGGATCAGCGGCGACTGGAGACTGTCACCGGCCGGCACGTCCTGCGCCTTGGGAATGAACGGGTCGTAGTTGTCGCCCTTGACGAAGAAGGCGCCGGCGATGATCACGGTCAGGACGACCGTCACCTTGATGGCGACGACGATCGAGGTCACGCGCGCGGAGAGCTTGGTGCCGAGCACGAGGATGCCGGTGAGCACCAGGACGAGCGCGGCGGCGAGGATGTCGAAGCCGAAGCCGTCGGCCCCGTCGCGGCTGCCGAGCGCGGCCGGCAGATGCCAGCCCGCGTTGTCCAGCAGCGAGGCGATGTAGCCGGACCAGCCGACCGACACCACCGCCGTGCCCAGCGCGAACTCCAGGACCAGGTCCCAGCCGATGATCCAGGCGGGAAGTTCACCGAGGGAGGCGTACGAGAAGGTGTACGCCGATCCGGCCACCGGGACGGTGGACGCGAACTCGGCGTAGCAGAGCGCGGCGAGCGCGCAGACGACGCCGGCCACCACGAAGGCCAGGGCGACCGCCGGGCCGGCGTTGTTCTTGGCGACGGTGCCGGTCAGGACGAAGATGCCGGTGCCGATGATGACACCGACGCCGAAGACGGTCAGATCCAGCGCGGACAAGGATTTCTTGAGCGCGTGCTCTGGTTCCTCGGTATCGAGGATGGACTGCTCGACCTTCTTCGTCCGGAAGAGGGTGCTGCTCACGGGTACCTCCCACGCTGTGTCGTCCTCGACATGATCGAGAGGGGGCGTAGGTCGTATGCCCCGGCGCGGCCGGATTCACGCGAACGGGCCGGTCACACCACTGTCAAGAGTGGTGTGACCGGCCCGTTCGGGCGAGCCCCTGTCAGTCGCGGGCGGGCTGCGCCTCGGCCGGGGTGCTGTCGTACCGGCCGTCCAGCTTCGAGACGAGGCCCGTGACCTGGCGGGCGATGTCGGGCGCGGTCAGCCCGATCTCCGCCATGATCTCGGCGCGGGAGGCGTGGTCGAGGAAGCGCGGCGGGATGCCGAAGTCGCGCAACGGGACGTCCACGCCCGCGTCGCGCAGGGCCTGGGCGATCGCCGAACCGACACCGCCGACCCGGCTGTTGTCCTCGACGGTGACGACCACGCGGTGCCGCTCGGCGAGCGGGGCCATGGCCTCGTCGACGGGCTTGACCCAGCGCGGGTCGACGACGGTGGTGGAGATGCCCTGCTTGTCGAGCAGAGCGGCGATCTCCAGGCACATGGGGGCGAGGGCGCCGATGGAGACGAGGAGCACGTCGGGCCTGTCCGTGCCGGGCTCACGCAGCACGTCCATGGAGCCGACGGTGCCCACGGCGGGTACGGCGGGGCCGACGACGCCCTTGGAGTAGCGCAGCACGGTCGGCGCGTCGTCGACCTGGACGGCCTCGCGGAGCTGGGCGCGCAGCTGCTCGGCGTCGCGCGGGGCGGCGAGCCGGAGCGTCGGGACGACCTGGAGCATCGACATGTCCCACATGCCGTTGTGCGAGGCGCCGTCGTCGCCGGTGACGCCGGCCCGGTCGAGCACGAAGGTCACGCCGCACTTGTGCAGGGCGACGTCCATGAGGACCTGGTCGAAGGCGCGGTTGAGGAAGGTGGCGTAGACGGCGAAGACGGGGTGCAGGCCGCCGGTCGCGAGGCCGGCCGCGGACACGGCGGCGTGCTGCTCGGCGATGCCGACGTCGTAGATGCGGTCCGGGAAGGTGTCCGCGAACTTCTTCAGGCCGACCGGCTGGAGCATGGCCGCGGTGATGGCGACGATGTCCTCGCGCTCCCGGCCGAGCTTGACCATCTCGTCGCCGAAGACGGAGGTCCAGCTCGCGGCGGAGGCCTTGATGGGCAGGCCGGTGTCGGGGTGGATGGGGCCGATGCCGTGGAAGCGGTCGGCCTCGTCCTGCTCGGCGGGCTCGTAGCCGCGGCCCTTCTCGGTGAGGCAGTGCACGATCACCGGGCCGCCGAACCGCTTGGCGCGGGCCAGCGCCGACTCCAGCGCCTCGATGTCGTGGCCGTCGATGGGGCCGACGTACTTCAGGCCGAGGTCCTCGAACATGCCCTGGGGCGCGATGAAGTCCTTGAGGCCCTTCTTGGCGCCGTGCAGGGTCTCGTAGAGGGGGCGGCCGACGACCGGGGTGCGCTCCAGGAGGTCCTTGCCGCGGGCCAGGAAGCGCTCGTAGCCGTCGGTGGTGCGCAGGGTCGCGAGGTGGTTGGCGAGGCCGCCGATGGTCGGCGCGTAGGAGCGCTCGTTGTCGTTGACGACGATGACGAGCGGACGGTCCCTGGCGTCGGCGATGTTGTTCAGCGCCTCCCAGGCCATACCGCCGGTCAGGGCACCGTCACCGATGACGGCGACGACGTGGTCGTCCCGTTTCAGCACCTGGTTGGCCTTCGCGAGGCCGTCCGCCCAGCCGAGGACGGTCGAGGCGTGGCTGTTCTCGATGACGTCGTGCTCGGACTCGGCGCGCGAGGGGTAGCCGGACAGGCCGCCCTTGGAGCGCAGCTTCGAGAAGTCGTGGCGGCCGGTGAGCAGCTTGTGCACATAGGACTGGTGGCCGGTGTCGAAGAGCACCCGGTCCTTGGGCGAGTCGAAGACCCGGTGCAGTGCGATGGTCAGCTCGACCACACCGAGGTTGGGGCCGAGGTGGCCGCCGGTCTTGGAGACCGCGCCGACGAGGAAGCTCCTGATCTCCTCCGCCAGCTGGTCCAGCTCCTCAAGGCTGAGCCGGTCCAGATCACGCGGTCCCCTGATACGGGTCAGCAGCGGCACCCGTGCCTCCTTGCTTAGAGCTGATCGAGCTTTGCCGGGCGGGGTCGAGTCTAATGTTCCACGACATGCGAGTCGCCCGGCACCTTCTGGGGTGCCGGGCGACCTGGCTGGGCCGAGCAGGGCTTATCCGCGGCCCGCGGCCTTCTGAGACTTGCGCGACACGGAGTCGATGACGACCGCGCCCAGCAGAACACCACCGGTGATCATGTACTGGATGGACTGGTTCATGTTCAGCAGGTCCAGGCCCGTCTGGATCGACTGGATCACCAGCATGCCGAGGAGCGCGGACCACACCGAGCCGCGTCCACCGAACAGCGACGTACCACCGATGACGGCCGCCGCGATGGCGAGCATCAGCGTGTTGCCGCCACCGGCGCTCAGCGTGGCGCTGGCGGTCTGACCGGCGAAGAACATACCGCCGACGGCCGCGAAGCCGCCGGAGATGGCGAAGACGGTGATCCGGATCATCGGCACGTTGATACCGGCACGACGGGCCGCCTCGATGCCGCCGCCGACCGCGAAGACCTTGCGGCCGTACGTCGTACGACGCAGCACGAAGTCCACGATCACCAGCGCGGCGAGGAAGATCACCAGCGCGTTGGAGACACCGGCCGCGTCGTTCAGCACCGCCGCCGTGACGAAGGACGCCACCGCGAGCGCGCCGACGCGCATCAGGATCTCGCTGGTCGGCCGGAAGGGCACGCCCGCGGCCTTGCGGCGGCGCTGCTCACCGAAGTTGCCGACGAGGGTCAGGACGACACCGAGACCGGCCAGCAGGTAGGCGCCGATGATGGCCTGGTCCATGAAGAACGAGTTCTGGCCGAGCAGGTGGACCGGACCGGAGTCGGACGGGATGTTGATGGTGCCGCTGGAGCCCAGCAGCCACAGCATCAGACCGTTCCAGCCGAGGAAGCCGGCCAGGGTGACGACGAACGCCGGCACACCGATCCTGGCGAAGAACCAGCCGTGCAGCGCGCCGACGGCGATACCGGTGATGACCGCCAGGACCAGCGACAGCCAGGCGTTCATGCCGTGCTCGACCACGAACACCGCGAACAGGGTCGACGCCAGACCGCTGACCGAACCGACCGACAGGTCGATCTCGCCGAGCAGCAGGACGAACACCAGGCCGATGGCGAGCATGCCGGTGGCCGACAGGTAGTAGCTGATGTTGGAGAGGTTGTCGGCGCTCAGGAAGCGGTCGTTCTGGAGCTGGAAGATCGTCCAGATGACGATCAGGCCGACGACGACCGGCAGCGAGCCCAGCTCACCGCCCTTGACCTTGCGCGTGAACTCGGTCCAGTAGCCCTTGAAGCCCTCTTCGCGGACCAGCAGCCGGGGGTCGACGACGGCGACCGGCGCGGCGGTGGGGTCGTCGGCGGGGGCGACGGTGGTCTGCTGCCCCTTCGCCGCGTCCGCCTTGGAAACCTTGGATGTGTCGCTCACTTCGCGGCCTCCGTGCTGCGACGCCCCGCACGACGGGTCACGGCGTTGTCCGTGGCACCGGTGATCGCGGAGATGATCTCTTCCTGACTGGTGTCCTTCACCGAGAAGGAGCCGTTGTTCCTGCCCAGACGCAGCACGGCGACGGTGTCGGCGACCGCCTTCACGTCGGCCATGTTGTGGCTGATGAGGATGACGCCGAGGTTGCGCTCGCGCAGCCGCTCGACGAGGTCGAGGACCTGTGCGGTCTGCTCGACACCGAGGGCGGCGGTGGGCTCGTCCAGGATGACGACCTTGGGGTCGCCGATCAGGGCGCGCGCGATGGCGACGACCTGGCGCTGACCGCCGGACAGACTCGCGATCGGGATGCGCACACTCGGGATGCGGATGGAGAGCGTGCTCAGCAGCTCGCGGGCCTTCTGCTCCATCGTGACCTCGTCGATGACGCCGCGGTGCAGCAGCTCGCGTCCGAGGTAGAGGTTGCCGACCACGTCGAGGTTGTCGCACAGGGCGAGGTCCTGGTAGACCGTCGCGACGCCGAGTCCCTGGGCGTCGTGCGGCTTGTTGATGCTGACCGGGTTGCCGTCCCACTCGATGACGCCCTCATCGATGGGGTGGACACCGGCGATCGTCTTGACCAGCGTGGACTTTCCGGCGCCGTTGTCGCCGACCAGGGCGACCACTTCTCCGGCGTGGACCTCCAGTTCGACATCGGTGAGGGCCTGCACCGCACCGAATCGCTTGGAGACTCCGCGCAACGCCAGCACGGGCGTAGCGGACACGTGAACCATCTCCTTCGCCGCCTGACCGGCGGGGATGCCGCGCTTGGGGTAAGGCGCGGAGGGGTTGTGCTCTCGGACACTCAGGCTCGTAGCTCTCGACTGACGAGTTGTGCCGTAAGCACGGATTTACTAGTCGAACATGCGCGCGGCCGATGCCTCTTGGCAACGGCTGCGTCCGCCATGCTTCCGTCCGGCGCCCGCCCCGCAGCGGGGTATGAAGGCGGTGCGGGCGCCGGACAGGCTTGGTGCCGGCCTCGGGGCGGGTCCGTCGAAGAACGCGCCCCGGGCTCAGCGGGCCTTACTGAAGGCCGGCCTTCTTGCACGCGGCGGCGTAGTCCGCGGTGCAGATGTCGGTGACCTTGTACAGGCCGTCCTTGACGACCGTGTCCTTGATGTTCTTCACGGTCACCGAGACCGGGGTCAGCAGCTTCGCCTTGACCTTGTCACCGGAGCCGCTGGTGACCTCGGTGTCGGCGAGGGAGCTGATGTCCTTGCCCTGGAGCAGGTTGACCGCGAGCTCGGCGGCGGTGTCGGCCTCCGGCTTGTAGGCCTTGTAGACCGTGGAGGACTGGGTGCCGGCGACGATCCGCTGGATGGCGGCGAGCTCGGCGTCCTGGCCGGTCAGCGGGATGTTGCTGATGCCCGCGCCCTTGAGGGTGTTGGCGATACCACCGGCCATGCCGTCGTTGGCGGCGTAGACGCCCGCGATGTTCTTGGCGCCCAGCTGGGTGATGGCCGCGGACATCTTCTGCGCGGCGACGGTGTCCTTCCACAGGCCGGACTGCTCGTAGGCGATCTTGACCTTGCCGTCGAGGACCTTGTGCGCGCCCTCCTTGAACTGGCCGGCGTTCGGGTCGGCGTCGTCACCGTTGATCATGACGACGTTCGCCTTGGGGGTCGCCTTGGAGCCGAGGGCGTCGAGCAGGGCCTGGCCCTGGAGCTCGCCGACCTTGACGTTGTCGAAGGAGACGTACGCGGAGACCGGGCCCTGGGCCAGACGGTCGTACGCGACGACCTTGACGCCCTTGCTCACCGCGGAGGCGATGGAGGACTTGATGGCGGCCGAGTCCTGCGCGGAGACCACGATGACCTTGACGCCCTTGGTCACCATGCTGCTCATCTGCTGGGCCTGCTTGGCCGGGTCGGCCGCGGCGTTGGCGTAGGAGACGGTGCAGTCGTCGCACAGCTCCTTGACCTTGGCCTCGAAGTACGGCTTGTCGAACTTCTCGTACCGCGCGGTGACGTTGTCGGGCAGGAGCAGGCCGATCGACTTGCCGCCGGTGCCCGAGCTGCTGCTGTCGCCGGCGTTGTCGTCGTCGCCTGCCTTGCCACAGGCCGCGGCGGAGACGGCGAGTGCCGAGATCGCGACGGATACGGCCACACGACGCATGAGCGTGTTCACTTGAGAAACCTCCCTGACGAGGCCGCGTCGTTGCGGCCGAGGTGGCTGGAAGTCAACTCGGCCACACGTGCGACGTCAAGAAGTAAATACTTAACGAGATGGCAACGACGTCGTGCGTTCTCTAAGTGAACGCAGGCGCCGCAGCGTGCAGCGTGCTGTCCAAAAGGGTCGAATCACCCATCTCGCTGAGGGCGAGGGCGAGTGCTCCGAGCACCTCCGCGCGACCTCCAAGTGCCCCTGGAAGCACGGACAGTTGACGTGCCGCACTGGGGATCGCGTAGCGGCCGACGGACTCCCGGATCGGTCCGAGCACCAGCTCACCGGCCTCGGCGAGATCACCGCCCAGGACGACTCGGCTCGGGTTCAGCAAGTTGCAGAGATTGGCGACTCCACTGCCGATGTGTCGGCCGACGTCGGCGATCACCCGACGGCAGCCAGGGTCTCCGTCCCGTGCGAGTCGAACAACGCCTTCCATGGTGAGATCGGTGCCGTGACTGGACTGGAGCAGCGGCAGCACATAGCGCGCGGCCGCGAAGGTCTCCAGGCAGCCACGGTTGCCGCAACGGCAGACGGGGCCGGACTCATCAAGAGTAATATGCCCGATTTCTCCCGCTGTGCCACCCGGGCCCCGGTAGATCTTGCCGCTGATCACCAGACCGGCGCCGACACCGCTCGCGACCTTGATGTACGCCAGGTCCCGCACCCCCCGGCCACTGCCCCAGACCAGCTCACCGAGGGCGCCCAGGTTGGCGTCGTTGTCCACGTGGACGGGCACGCCGAGCCTTCCCTGGAGTTCCTCGGCCGGCTTGGTGCCGATCCAGCCCGGCAGGATGGCGGAGGAGCCCAGGGAGCCGGATTCCAGGTCGATCGGGCCGGGCACGCCCAGGCCCACCCCGGCGATCTTCGAGCGGTCCACGCCGGTCGCCTCGATCAACCGGGTGACGAGCTGTTCCGCCCGGTCGAAGCCCTGGGGCGCGGAGGCGTCCACGTCCAGCGGCTCGGACTCCTCGGCGAGCACCTGGTGGGCGAGGTTCCCGACCGCGACGCGCAGATGGGTGTGCCCGAAGTCCACCCCTATGACGATGCCGGCGTCTCCGCTCAGGGAGACCGCGCGGGCCCGCCTGCCACCCGCCGATGTGGGCGTGACCTCGACGGTTCCGCCGTCCTTGAGCTCACGCACGATGTTGGAGACGGTCGCGGCGGACAGTCCCGTGGTCCGTGCGATCTCCGCCTGCGTGAGCGACCCGGCCAGCCGGACGGCACGTACGACCCGCTCCAGGTTGGCTCGGTGCAGCGACGACTGCGACCCCGGAGTCTCCACGACGACCTCCTGCGCGCGGGACCGCATCGATGAGGCCCCGTCTATGTCCAACTAGTGAACTCTAAGCTGAGCCGTTCGGGTCGCCTCCCGTCAAGAGGTTGAACACTTTCCGCGTGCCCGCCCATGCCGAAGGGGCGCCGCCCCTTCAAGATCCGGATCTTGAAGGGGTGACGCCCGCGCGGGCGGCCCGGGGGCTACTTCAGGGCGCCCGCGGTCAGCCCGGCCACCACCTGCCGCTGGAAGACGATGTAGGCCGCGAGGACCGGGATCATCGCCATGACCAGGCCCGCGAACAGGCCCGACCAGTCGCCCTTGTAGCCCTGGCTGGCGGCGAGTTGCACCAGCCCCTGGGTCAGCACCCGCTTGTCCGGGTCGGTGTTGAGCACGGTCGGCAGCATGTACTGGTTCCACTGGCCCAGGAAGTTGAAGATCCCCACACTGATCAGGCCGGGCTTGGCCATCGGCAGCATGATCTGGAAGAACGTCCTGGAGTGCGAGGCCCCGTCCACGAACGCCGCCTCCGCCACCGAGGTCGGCAGCGTGCGGAAGAACGCGGTGAGGAAGAACACCGTGAACGGCAGCGAGTAGGCGATGTAGACCAGGATCAGGCCGTGGATGGTGTTCAGCAGGCCCATGTTGTTCACGACGTAGAACAACGGGACCAGCGCCAGCATGATCGGGAAGCTCATGCCGCCGATGAACAGGTAGTAGATGAACCGGTTGCCCGGGAAGTCGAACCGGGCCAGCACGTACGCCGCCATCGAGCCGAGGACCAGGGTGCCGATGAGCGAACCCGCCACCACCAGAATGGTGTTGAGGAAGTAGTCGCTCATGTTGGCGTCGGTCCAGGCCCGCGCCCAGTTGTCGAAGTGCAGCTTGTCCGGCAGCGCCCAGGGCGAGTTGAAGATGGAGCTGTCGTCCTTGAAGGACGTCATCACCGCCCACAGCAGCGGCATCACGACCATGATCGCCCAGAGGACCAGGACGCCGTGCGAGAAGACGTTGAGGACGCCGCCCTCCTTCTTCTCCTTGCGGGGCGGCCGGTCGACGGGGTCGACCTTGGCGACGGGAGCACCGGACTCGGCCGGTACGGGGGTTTCGGTCGTCTTCATGTGATCAGTACTCCAGCCGCTCGCGCCGGCCCAGGCGCATCACCAGGGCGGCGAACGCCAGCGTGACGACGAGCAGGGCGACACCGATGGTGGTGGCGTAGGCGGCCTGCCCGTCACGGAACGCCTTCTGGTACACGTACAGGACCATGACGGTGGTCGAGTAGTCGGGACCGCCGGGCCCGGTCGTCATGATCTGCACGACCGCGAACGACTCGGCACCGAGGGCCAGGATGCCCATGTAGACCCACCCGGACTGCACGGTGTCCCACAGCAGCGGCAGGGTGATCCTGAAGAACGTGCTGGCCCGCCCGGCCCCGTCGAGCAGCGCGGCCTCGTACAGATCCGCCGGGATGGAGGCCATGCCGGCGCTGAACAGGACCACGAAGAAACCGACCGTGGACCACACGAGGACCGCCATCACGGCCCACAGGGCGAGGCTCGGGTCGCCCAGCCACAGCGGCTGGACGCTGTCGAGGCCGATTCCGCGCAGGATCGAATTGATGGCACCGCTGTCCGGGTTGTACGCGAAGGCGAACAACAGCGCGACGATCGCGATCGAGAGGACCTGCGGGAAGAAATACACGATCTTGTAGAAGGAGGAGCCCCGGACACCGGTGACGACCGGGCCTCCCCTTCTCTTCCGCCCGCCGACATTGATCATGAAGGAGAAGAACAACGCCAGGCTGATCGTCAGCAGCGGCAGCACGAGCGCGAAGATCAAGCTGTGCTGCAAGGACTTCCAGAAGATCTCGTCGTCCAGCATCCTCCGGTAGTTGTCCAGGCCGACCATCTTGAATTCGGGGCTCAGACCGGTCCAGTCCGTGAACGAGTAGTAGATGGACTGGATGAACGGCCAGATCACGAATAGCGCGTACAGTCCCAGGGGCAGCGCCAAGAACCCCACGATGAACCGGTACTTGCCGTGCTGCATCGCTGCTCCGCCCGGTTACTGGTGCTTGTAGTGCTTGATCGAGGAGTCCTTCGCGGCCGCGTCGGCGAAGCCCTGGATCTTCTTGATGGCCTCGGCGGGGGTGAGCCGGCCGGCCATCATCTCGCCGAGGCCCGCCAC
This sequence comes from Streptomyces sp. NPDC006335, assembly GCF_040612795.1. Classification (NCBI taxonomy): domain Bacteria; kingdom Bacillati; phylum Actinomycetota; class Actinomycetes; order Kitasatosporales; family Streptomycetaceae; genus Streptomyces; species Streptomyces sp. NPDC006335. The sequence goes on along the minus strand of NZ_JBEXQX010000003.1, from coordinate 78,265 downwards.
GCCGATCTGCTCCTTCTGGAGCTGGACGTACCAGTCCTGGATGCGCGGGTTCACCACGTTGTCGCCGGCCTTCTCCAGCGCCGCCACACCGGACTTGAGGCCCGGGGTGAGGGTGATGCCGTCGGTGCCGCCGTTGTAGGCGGTCAGCGACTTGACCTTGGCGGTGAAGTTCTTCGAGGACGCCTCGCTGAGCATGATGCGCAGCTGCTCCATGCCGCCCGCGGTGTTCTTCGCCTTGGCCGGGACGATGAAGGGCTCACCACCGGAGGCCCAGATGGTGCCGAAGGGCATCTTGTCCGAGGAGTCGATGCCGGTCGGCGCGGAGACCGCGAGGTCGAAGTCCTTGGGGATGACGTTCGCCGACTCGTTCTCCACCCAGGAGCCGTTCGGGATGAACAGCGCCTTGCCCTGGGCCCAGGCGGTCTGCGACTGGATGTGGTCGAGACCGGGGGTGCCCTTGAGGACGTAACCCTTCTTGTAGAGCTCGTAGTAGGCGTCGAAACAGGCCTTGACCGCCGGGTTCTTCCAGGCGTTGGGCTCCAGGTTGTCGATCGCGTCGAGGACCTCGCGGCCGCCGACCTTGCCGATCATCGGGTAGAGCGAGAAGGGGAGGTAGTACGGGTACTTGCCCGCGTACGTCCAGCCCGCCATGCCCTTCTTCTTGGCCTTCTCGCACACGGCGAGCATCTGGTCCCAGGTCTGCGGGTACTGCTCGTCGAGCGAGTCGAGGGCCTTCTGGGAGTACCAGACGCCGTAGACCGTGTACGCGTAGTACATGATCCACACCGGGTCGCCGTCGAACTGGCCCATCTCGACGATGCCGGGGCGCAGGGTGTCGCGGACCTTCTTGTTCGGGTCGTCGTAGGACGGGGCGTCCAGGAGCGGCGTGAGATCGGCGAGCTGGTTCTTGCCGACCAGGACGCCCATGTCCATCTGCTCGGCGCCGGAGTTGTCGATGAGGTCCGGCGGGGTGCCCTGGTTGAAGCGGGGCTGGAGCGTGGACTGGATCTTCTGGGTGGCGGAGAACTTCACCGTGGCCTTGGGGAAGTTCTTCTCGTAGATCTTCACGGCGTCCTCGGCGTACTCCTTGCCGAAGCCGCCGTCGAACAGGACGAACTCCATCTGCGCGGTGTCGTTGACCGCGAGGGGGTTCTTCGCGGTCTTCTTGCCGGCCTTGGCCTTGTCACCGTTGTCGTCGCCGCCGCTGCTGGCGCAGGCGGAGAGGAAACTCATCGTCGGGACGGAGATCAGGCCGAGTGCGGCCGACCGCTTGATCAGATCGCGGCGGCCTACGCCCGCGCTGCCGTTGTTGCTGTTCTCGGCGGAAGTGGATCCCATGCTCAAGTCCTCGCCTTCTCCAGGACTCAGGCGGTGAACCGGATCCTCCCGGCACCGCGGTCAGGTCAAGCAGGTTCGTGCAAGAGGTTCGTGCGAGTGGGGTGAATCGCCGACAGGTATAGTCCACTTCCGGTGGGCGGAGCAAGATCGAATGCAATGTTGGCCATGGGTGTTTTCGAGTTGAGACCTGGCGGAAATATGAGCGCCCCGCGCGAAGCTTGCCGGAAAAATCCGCGACATAGGCCCCGAATGCCACAGCCAACGCCCTTGACACCACTGTCCACTTGGGCCCCTACTGATCCTTGCACGGATTGTGTGACAACGTTGTCCGTCCTTGCAGGGAGGGTACTCGCCGATGGATCGGTACAGAACTCGGCTCAGACGGAGTACGGCGGTCGTGATCACGGCCGCCTTTTGCGTGACGGTGGGCTCGCAGGGCGCGGCGGTCGCCCTGCCCGAGGCTCCCGCCCCGGCCGCCGGGGGGTTCGCCTCCTCCTTCGAGGCCGGAGAGCCGGCCCCCGACTGGATCAGCACGGTCGACGGCGACCGGGCCTCCGGTGTCGACGGCGGCTACCGCACCGGTGTCCCGGGCAATGTCACCGACCGGGTCACCGACGTCCGGGCGAGCGCCGAGAACGCCTCCGGCGGCGAGGTGAAGGAGAACCTGGCCGACAGCGAGCCGGGCACCAAGTGGCTGGCCTTCGCGTCCACCGGCTGGGCGGAGTTCGACCTGGACGAGCCGGTGAAGGCGGTCACCTACGCGCTCACCTCGGCCAACGACGTCGCCGAGCGCGACCCGAGGGACTGGACGCTCAAGGGCTCCACGGACGGCAAGGACTGGAAGACCCTCGACACCCGCGCGGGTGAGAGCTTCGCCGAGCGGTTCCAGACGAAGTCGTACGACATCCCGGCGGACGCCGTCGCCGAGTACCGGCACTTCCGGCTCGACATCACCGCGAACAACGGCGCCCCGGGCATCCTCCAGCTCGCCGACGTGCAGTTCTCCACCGGGGCGAACGATGGGCCGGTCCCGCCGGACATGCTCTCGCTGGTCGACCGCGGCCCGACCGGATCGCCCACCGCGAAGGCGGCCGCGGGGTTCACCGGAAAGAAGGCCCTGCGTTACGCCGGACGGCACAACGCCGAGGGGCGGGCGTACTCGTACAACAAGGTCTTCGACGTGAACGTGCGCATCGACCGGCTGACCCGGCTGTCGTACCGGATCTACCCGTCGATGGTGGACGGCGACCGGGACTACGACTCGACCAACGTGTCGGTGGACCTCGCCTTCACCGACGGCACCTTCCTGAGCGGGCTCGGGGCGCGTGACCAGCACGGATTCACGCTCTCGCCCCAGGGGCAGGGTGCCTCGAAGGCGCTCTACGTCAACCAGTGGAACAACGTGGTCGCACGAATCGGGTCGGTCGCGGCGGGGAAGACCGTCGACCGGATCCTCGTCGCCTACGACTCCCCGGGCGGGCCGGCGAAGTTCCGGGGCTGGCTGGACGACATCACGCTGGAGCGGGCCGCGCCCGAGAAGCCCAAGGCGCATCTGTCCGACTACGCGCTCACCACCCGGGGCACCCACTCCAGCGGCGGTTTCTCGCGCGGCAACAACTTCCCGGCGACGGCCGTGCCGCACGGCTTCAACTTCTGGACGCCGGTGACCAACGCGTCCTCGCTGAGCTGGCTGTACGACTACGCCCGCGCCAACAACGCCGACAACCTGCCGACGATCCAGGCGTTCAGCGCGAGTCACGAGCCGAGCCCGTGGATGGGTGACCGGCAGACCTTCCAGGTGATGCCGTCGGCCGCCTCCGGCACCCCGGACACCGGCCGGGAGGCGCGGGAGCTGGCCTTCCGGCACGAGAACGAGACCGCGCGGCCGTACTACTACGGGGTGCGGTTCGAGAACGGGCTGAAGGCGGAGATGACGCCGACCGACCACGCGGCGGCCCTGCGCTTCACCTACCCGGGCGACGACGCGAGCGTGCTCTTCGACAACGTGACGGACCAGGCGGGGCTGACGCTCGACAAGGAGAGCGGGACCTTCACCGGCTACTCGGACGTGAAGTCCGGGCTGTCGACGGGAGCCACCCGGCTCTTCGTGTACGGCGTGTTCGACAAGCCGGTGGTGGACGGGGCGTCCAGCGGGGTGAAGGGGTACCTGCGGTTCAAGGACCGGATCGTCACCCTGCGCATCGCCACCTCCCTCATCAGCCTCGACCAGGCCAAGGACAACCTGCGCCAGGAGATCCCGGACGGCACGTCCTTCGATGACGTCAAGAAGGCCGCCCAGCGCGCCTGGGACCGGATCCTCGGCAAGGTCGAGGTGGAGGGCGCCACGCAGGACCAGCTGACCACGCTGTACTCCAGCCTGTACCGGCTGTACCTGTACCCCAACTCCGGCTTCGAGAAGGTGGGTTCGAAAAACCGGTACGCGTCCCCGTTCTCCCCGATGCCGTCCCCCGACACCCCGACGCACACCGGGGCGAAGATCGTGGACGGCAAGGTGTACGTCAACAACGGCTTCTGGGACACCTATCGCACCACCTGGCCCGCGTACTCCCTGCTGACGCCCTCGCAAGCGGGCGAGATGGTGGACGGGTTCGTGCAGCAGTACAAGGACGGCGGCTGGACCTCGCGCTGGTCCTCCCCCGGCTACGCGGACCTGATGACCGGCACCTCCTCGGACGTCGCCTTCGCGGACGCGTACGTCAAGGGCGTCGACTTCGACGCGAGGTCGGCCTACGACGCGGCCCTGAAGAACGCCACGGTCGTGCCCCCGTCCTCCGGTGTGGGCCGCAAGGGCATGGAGACCTCGCCCTTCCTCGGCTACACCAGCACCGACACCCACGAGGGCCTGTCCTGGGCGCTGGAGGGCTACCTCAACGACTACGGGATCGCGCGGATGGGCCGGGCGCTGTACGCGAAGACCGGCGAGAAGCGCTACAGGGAGGAGTCGGAGTACTTCCTGAACCGGGCCCGGGACTACGTGAACCTCTTCGACAAGAACGCGGGCTTCTTCCAGGGCCGTGACGCCGACGGCAACTGGCGTGTCGAGTCGTCGAGTTACGACCCGCGGGTGTGGGGCTACGACTACACCGAGACCAACGGCTGGGGATACGCCTTCACCGCCCCGCAGGACAGCCGGGGTCTCGCCAACCTGTACGGCGGGCGCTCGGGCCTCGCCGAGAAGCTCGACGAGTACTTCGCGACGCCCGAGACGGCCTCGCCGGAGTTCGTCGGCTCCTACGGCGGGGTCATCCACGAGATGACCGAGGCACGGGACGTCCGGATGGGCATGTACGGCCACTCCAACCAGGTCGCCCACCACGTCACCTACATGTACGACGCGGCCGGCCGGCCCTGGAAGACGCAGAAGAACGTGCGCGAGGTGCTGTCGCGGCTGTACGTCGGCAGCGAGATCGGGCAGGGCTACCACGGGGACGAGGACAACGGCGAGCAGTCGGCCTGGTTCCTGTTCTCGGCGCTGGGCTTCTACCCGCTGGTGATGGGCAGCGGCGAATACGCCGTCGGGTCACCGCTGTTCGCCAAGGCCACGGTCCATCTGGAGAACGGCCGGGACCTGGTGGTCAGGGCGCCGAAGAACAGTGCGCGGAACGTGTACGTGCGGGGCCTGAAGGTCAACGGCAAGCCGTGGACGTCGACTTCGCTCCCCCACTCGGTCCTGGCCGAGGGGGCCGTCCTGGACTTCGACATGGGCCCGCGGCCCTCCAAGTGGGGCACGGGGAGGAACGCGGCCCCGGTGTCGATCACCCAGGACGACGAGGTGCCGACCCCGCGCGCGGACGTGCTCGCCGGGGACGGGGCGCTCTTCGACGACACGTCGGCCACGGACGCGACCGTGACCAGCGTGGACCTTCCGGTGTCCGGCGCGGTCAAGGGGGTCCAGTACACGCTGACCTCGTCGTCGGACCGTACGAGGGCGCCGACCGGCTGGACGCTCCAGGGCTCGGACGACGGAACCACGTGGAAGACCCTCGACCGGCGGTCCGGGGAGTCCTTCGCGTGGGACCGGCAGACACGGGCGTTCACCGTGCGGTCCGCGGGTACGTACGGGAAGTACCGTCTCGTGCTCGACGGTGAGGCGGTGGTCGCGGAAGTCGAACTGCTCGCCTGAGCCGAAGCGTTGGGGGTTCCATGCAGGGTGTCGATCCGGCCTGGCTGCCGGACGGGGCGTTCCGGCCGATCGGCACCCGGCGGACCCTGATCCGCGGCTCGGGCCCGCTGGTGAACACGGTCCGCGGCGAGGTGGCCCGGGCCTGCGAGCGGTTCGGGGGCGCGGTCGTGGGCGAAGACCCCGATCTCGTCCTGGAGTTGACCGGGGACGACGACAGCGAGGCTTTCGGCTACGGACGCCGTGACGGCTGTACGACCGTCACGGCGTCCGGCGCGCGCGGGCTGCTGTACGGGTTCTTCCACGTCGTGCGGCTCGGGGAGGCGGCGTTCCGCGGCGACGCTCAACACAGGCTCCGCGAGCCGCGGTTGGCGCTGCGCATGCTCGACCACTGGGACAACGTGGCCGTGCACCCGGTGATGGGCCAGGTGGAGCGCGGGTACGCCGGCGGGTCGCTGTTCTGGGCGGACGGACGGGCGCGCGGCGACCTGGAGCGGGTGCGGGCGTACGGCAGGCTGCTCGCCGCCTGCGGGATCAACGCCGTGGCCGTCAACAACGTCAACGTGCACGCGACCGAGGCGCGGCTGCTGACCGACCGGATCGGTGAAGTGGCCGACATCGCAGGTGCGTTGCGGCCGTACGGGATACGTGTCCATCTGTCGGTGACCTTCGCCGCGCCGATGGTGCTGGGCGGCCTGCCCACGGCCGATCCGCTCGACACGGGTGTGGCGGCGTGGTGGGCGCAGGCCACCGCCCGGGTGTACGCGGTGATCCCCGACTTCGGCGGGTTCGTGGTGAAGGCCGACTCCGAGGGACAGCCGGGCCCGTTCGCGTACGGGCGCACCCATGCCGACGGCGCCAACATGCTGGCCGCCGCCCTGGAGCCCTACGGCGGTACGGTCCACTGGCGGGCCTTCGTCTACGACCACCGCCAGGACTGGCGGGACCGCGTGACCGACCGGGCGCGGGCCGCGTACGACCATTTCGTGCCGCTGGACGGGGAGTTCGCCGACAACGCCGTCCTCCAGGTCAAGCACGGTCCGATGGACTTCCAGGTGCGGGAGCCGGTCTCCCCGCTGATCGGGGCGATGCCCGGCACCCGGCTGGCGGTGGAGCTCCAGGCGACGCAGGAGTACACCGGGCAGCAACGGCAAGTGTGCTGGCTGGGGCCGATGTGGAGCGAGGTGCTGCGCTTCGGGATCGACGGGGAGTCCACGGTCGGTGAGCTGGCGCGCGGTGGGCTCGTCGCCGTGTCCAACGTCGGGGACGACCCGTTCTGGACCGGGCATCCACTGGCCCAGGCGAACCTGTACACGTTCGGGCGGCTGGCCTGGGAGCCGGGCGCCGATCCGGGGCGGATCCTCGACGACTGGATCCGGCTCACCTTCGGGGACGGCCCCGAGGCCGCGGCGGGGCTGCGTTCGATCCTGGACGGATCGTGGCGGACGTACGAGAAGTACACCGCTCCCCTCGGGGTCGGGTTCATGGTCCAGCCGGGGCACCACTACGGGCCGAGCGTCGACGGCTACGAGTACAGCCCCTGGGGCACCTATCACTTCGCCGACCGCGACGGCGTCGGTGTCGACCGGAGCGTGGCGAGCGGGACGGGGTACGCGGGGCAGTACGCGAAGCCCTGGGCGGAGCTGTACGAGTCGGTGGAGACCTGCCCGGACGAGCTGCTGCTGTTCTTCCACCACGTGTCGTACGGACACACGCTGCACAGCGGCAAGACGGTGATCCAGCACATCTACGACACGCACTTCGAGGGCGTGGCGGAGGTGGAGGCGGCCCGGGACGTGTGGGCCTCGCTGGCGGGTCTCGTGGACCCGGAGCGGCACGCGCGGGGGGCTGAGCGGTTCGAGGAGCAGCTCCGGAGCGCCCGTGAGTGGCGCGATCAGGTCAACAGCTACTTCTTCCGGAAGTCGGGGGTGCCGGACGAGCGGGGGCGGACGATCTACTGAAGCCGGAGGACCGCCACGCCTCGCGGGTCGAGGGTGAAGGGGGAACCGGCCTCGGTCCGTTCTCCGGTGAGCAGGTCGGTGGCGGTGGTGTGGGCCTTCACCTCGGCTGTGTGGTCGGTGTGGTTGAGGAGGAAGAGCAGGCGGGTTCCGTCGGGGGCGACTCGGGTGGCCGTCTCCAGACCCTCGTGGTGGGCGTACGGGCCGACGAGGTCGTGGCGGGACAGGACACGGCGGACCACCTGGCCGACGCCCGGCTGGTCCAGGGCGGTGGCGACGTACCAGCCCTCGCCCTGCCCGTATCGGTTGCGGGTGACGGCGGGGGTCCCCGCGTAGAAGTCGGAGCCGTAGGTGGCGATGGCCTCGGCGCCCCGGAGCTGCACGATCTCGAAGACGAGCCGTCCTTCTGCGGCCAGCTCCGGTACGGGCTGTGCGAACTCCGGTGCGCGGGCGTCCCATTCGTCGATCCGGATGCCCATCAGGGGCGCGAGGGGGCCGGGCACGTCGGTGAGGAAGGCCCGGTCGTGCTCGTCGACACGGCCGGAGAGGAAGGTGGCGAGGACCGTGCCGCCGCGTGCCGCCACGGCTTCGAGGCGGGCTGCGAGGTCACCCTTGACCATGTGGAGGACGGGGGCGAGGACCACGTCGTACGGGGTGAGGTCGGCGGTGTGGGGGACGACGTCCACGTCGGCGCCTGCCTCGCGGGCGGCCCGGTAGTAGGCGTGGACCACCTCCTGGTACTTGACCAGTCGGGACGGCCCGTCGGAGATCTCCAGGGCCCACCAGCTGTCCCAGTCGAAGACAAGGGCGGTGCGGGCGGGGGTGCGGGCGCCCAGGGAGGCGTCGTCGAGGAGCTCCAACTCCGCGCCCAGTTCGGCGACTTCCCGGAAGACCCGGGTGTCGTCGCGGCCCGCGTGGCCGATGACCGCTCCGTGGTACTTCTCGCAGGCTCCCCGGGAGGCGCGCATCTGGAAGTAGAGGGCGGCGTCGGCGCCGTGCGCGATCGCCTGGTAGGTGGCCAGGCGCAACTCCCCCGGTCTGCGGAGGGGGTTGACGTCACGGCAGGCCGTCGTGGACGGGGTCTGCTCCATCAGCCAGAAGGGCGCGCCGTCCTTGAGGCCGCGCATCAGGTCGTGGGCCAGGGCGGGCCAGGTCGGCGGGGCGTCGAGGGGCGGATAGCTGTCCCAGGAGGCGAAGTCGAGGTGGGGCGCCCAACGGTGGTAGTCGAGGGGGCGAAACATGCCCATGAAGTTGGTGGTGACGGGGGTGACCGGGTCATGGGCGCGGATCACCTCCTTCTCGGCGAGGAAGCAGCCGAGCAACGCGTCGGTGGTGAAGCGGGAGTAGTCGAGCGTGATGCCCTGGAAGGCGGTGTGGTCGGGGCCCCGCCAGTGCTCGGTGAGGGCGCTCGGCGGTTCGATCTCGGCGAAGTCGGTGTAGCGGTGCGACCAGAACGTCGTCCACCAGGCGTCGTTGAGGGCGTCGAGTGTGCCGTACCTGTCCCGCAGCCAGTCCCGGAAGGTGTCGGCGCACAGGCCGCAGTAACAGACGCCGCCGTACTCGTTGTTGATGTGCCAGGCGAGCAGTGCCGGGTGGTCCGCGTACCGTTCGGCGAGCCGTGCGGCCAGCTCCGTGGCGAGCCTGCGGTACGCCGGTGAGCTGGGGCAGAAGTTGTGGCGCTGGCCGTAGCGGTGCCGGCGGCCCTCGAAGTCGGTGCGGTTCACCTCGGGATACCGGCGCGCGAGCCAGGGCGGGAGCGCGGCCGTACCGGTGGCCAGGCAGACCTGCCGGCCCTCGGCCGCCGCCCGGTCGAGGATGCGGTCGAGGATCGTGAAGTCGTAGGTGTCCTCGGCGGGTTGGGTGAGGGACCAGGAGAAGACGCCGACGGTGAGGGTGTCGATGCCGGCCCCGGTGAACAGCCGGTGGTCGGCGTCCCAGACCTCCTGCGGCCACTGCTCGGGGTTGTAGTCGCCGCCGTAGGGGATCTTGGAGCTCGACGGGCTCATTCGGTGAAGTCCTCCTGGGTCTCGGCGATCACCGGGCGGCTGCTGTGCAGCAGGGACAGCAGCAGCGGGGCCGCCAGCAGGGCGGGCAGGGCCTCGGTCAGTACGGCGGTCCCGGCGGCCGTCAGGACGAGCAGCGAGGCGGCGCCGAGGGTGGCGCGGCCGTGCCGGAACAGGAAGTAGCCGGCGAGGCGTGCGGTGTCCCTGGCCCGGAAGGCGAACAGGGCGGTGAGGACGAGCGCGTGCGCGCCCCACAGGAGGGAGCCGGCACCGACGGCCGCGAGCAGCACGGCCCACCAGCCGGGCAGGCCGGTGGCGGCGAAGTGGGTGAGCGTGAAGGCGATGACCGTGAGCCAGGCCAGCAGGGGTGTCCACAGCTTGAGCGCGGGGACGGCGTTGAGCCGCCAGCCTCGCCAGTAGGACCGGGCCGGGTGGAGGTCGGTGAGGTCGCGGTCGCGGTGGTCGAGCGCGTACACGGCGGCGGCCGTGGCCGGGCCGAGGGGCAGCAGGCATACGGCGGCGAGGGGGAGGTTGGCGGGGGCGGGGCCCAGCAGGAGCAGACCCGCCAGCCCCGGGGAGGCGGCGACGAGGAGCAGGGCCTCGACGGTGAGGAGGGTGTGGATGAGGGCCGCGGCGCGGGAGAGGGAGCCGGTGCCGAAGGAGGCAGGAGTGGGGTGGGGGGCACGGGGTGGGCGGCTGTCCTGGTGCCGTTGTCCGGCGGGCGGGCGGTGTGCGGCGGTGCCGGGCCGGTCGGCGCGGACCGTGGGTGCAGGGCCGGCCCGCAGTTCTGTCCGTGCCGCAGGGCGGCTCGACATGGGACCGGCCGGGGTGCCGTGCACTCCCGCCCTGCTGCGACCGTCCGTCGCCGGTACCCGGCCCACCCGGCTCACCGGGGCCCCCTCCCCAGCAGTCGGCGTTCGTCCCACCATTCCGGGGCCTCCTCCACGACCGGGCTCACCTCCACGAGCGTGATCTCGTGGCGGGCCAGTGTCAGGTCCAGTACGGTCCGGTCGTCCTCGACCGGCAGCCGCAGGTGCTGTCGGCCCGGCTCGGCGGCCTCGTGGAGCACGTCGAGCTGGTGCGGGCCGGGTGAGCGCGGGCTGCCCATCCGCTGCCAGGCCGTGCGGGCGTTGCCGTGCTCCTCGTCGACCACGGACCGCCGTACGAACGCCTCCCGCGCACCCGGCACCGGCACGGACAGGCGCAGCCGGTGCCGAGTCGGCCCGGGTGTCTCGCCGCTCGCGTCGACCGGCGCCCAGGCGAGGACCGTCACCCGGCCGTCGGGGTGCCGGGTGACCAGGTGGTCGGCTCCGCGGGTGAGCAGGTCGGGGCCCATGCGGGCCATGAAGGCGTAGAGGTGGTACGCGGGTTTGCGCACCTGTCGGTGGGTGAGCAGGCCGAAGCCGCCGTGGAAGAGCACGGTCGGCGGTCCTGCCTCCTCGAACATGTCGCTGAAGGTCCAGTACGAGAAGGAGTCGACGTGGTCGCCGCCGCGTGCGAGGACCGGTGCCAGGTAGGCCGCGTGGAAGGCGGTGTCGTGGACCGGGTTGTCGGGGCGGTAGGAGGAGTTGAACTCGGTGATGTGGACGGGGAGTTCGGCGAGGCGGGTGCCCTTGAGCCGCTCGCGGGGCGTGGCGAACTGGTCCAGGAGGTGCTGGGCGGGTGCCAGGGTCTGGTGGACGCCGAAGGGGACGTGCTGGGCGGGGCCCGAGGTGTAGGCGTGCTTCGACACGAAGTCGACCGGGACGTTCCGTCGTTCGGCGAACTCGGCGAAGCGGTCCAGCCATTCGTCGGCGCCCGGCGAGATCGCGGGGCCGCCGACCTGGAGTTCCGCGTCCACCTCCTTCACCGCGGCCGCCGTCACCTCGTAGAGGCGGTGGTACGCCTTTTCGTCCGCGCCCTCCCAGAAGTCCGGCAGGTTGGGCTCGTTCCACACCTCGATGGGCCATCCCCGCACCTCGTCGAGGCCGTACCGGTCGACGAGGTGGGTGACGGTCGCCTTGACCAGGGCGGCCCACTCCTTGTGCGAACGGGGCGGGGTGACGTTCCCTTGCCACCGGAACACCGTCCGCTCCCCCGACGCCAACTCCGCGGGCATGAAGCCGAGTTCGAGGAAGGGCCGGATGCCGAGCTCCAGGTAGGCGTCGACGACCTGGTCGACGTAGGTGAAGGAGTGCCGGACACCCCGTACACCCTCGGGCCACTCGTACGGCCGGTAGACGCCCATGCCGTCGCTGAGCAGTCCGTGCCCCCGGATGTACCGGAAGCCGATCTCGCGCTGGAGCAGCTTCAGGGAGTCCTGGTAGTCGCGCCGCAGGGCGAGTTCGATCCTCCCGGTGCCGACGCAGTGGCGCCAGGCGTCGGAGAAGGGGCCGGACGGCTCGGCGGGGACGCGGAAGATCACCCGTTCTCCTTCTTGAACCGTTCGTGCGCCTTGTTGTGCAGGTCGACGAGCTGCTGCATGTTCTTCGCCTTCAACTCGGCCACGTACGCGTCCCATTCGGACATCGGGCGTTTGCCGAGCACGAACTGGAGGGTGTTCTGGATGGCGTGGTCCTTGAGCGGGGTGTCCCAGAGCGTCGCCTGCTCCTGCTCGAAGGACTGAAGGGGGTGGGCCGGGTCGACGGGGAGTTCCTTGCGCTGGGACATGACGTCCTGGAACTTCTGCTCGTCCGGGCTGAAGTTGGAGGACACCAGCTCCCAGCTGCCGCCGTAGGTGAACACGCCGTTGAAGAAGCCGTAGTCCTTCTGGAGGTCCTTCGGGGCGTCCGGGTCGGATCCCATCAGCGAGATCCCGGGCTTCAGCGTGTACGTGCCGCCGGACTCGGTGTAAGTGACGTCCTTCACGCCCCACTTGCAGAACTTCTGGCCCTCGTCGGAGTACCAGAGCCAGTCCACGAACTGCATCATCGCGACGAAGGTGTCGCTCTTGAGGGCCTTGCTGGAGATCATGACGCCGTTCTCCAGCCGGATGCCGCTCAGCAGGACCGGCCCCGCCGGTCCGAGGGGCACCGGGACCATCTCGATGGTCGAGCCCTTGACCTGCTTGCCCAGGTTGTAGCGGTAGTTCTGCACCAGCTCCTGCGGATTGGCGCTGATGACATAGGACTTCTCGGCCAGCAGTTTCTGCACGGCCTGGTCGTCCTGCTGGGTGAAGCTCTCGGGGTCGAGGAGCTTCTCGGCGACGATCTTTCTCAGGTACTCGATCATCTGCCGGTAGGCGTCCTGGGTCGCGGTGAAGACGAACTTCCCCGCCTTGGTGTCGAAGCTGATGTTGTCGTACGCCCAGCCGGCCTTCACCCCGTAGGCCTGACCCAGGTACTGGAACAACGCCCCGCACGGGAAGGGGGTGTTGGTGCTCCAGCGGTCGGTCCACGGGTACTTGTCGGGGTACTCCGCCTTGAGCGCCTTGAGGACGTCGTACACCTCGTCCCAGGTCGTGGGGAGGGTCAGTCCGTGCTTGTCGAGGACGTCCGTGCGGAACGACAGCGAGTATCCGGACCTGGGCTTCTCGTGCAGGCCGGGCAGGAGGTAGTACTTACCGTCGGACTGGCGGATGGAGTCCAGCTCCGGCTCCAGCTTCCATCTCTTCACCTTGTCCCGGAAGTTGGGCATCAGGTGCACGTACTCGCTGACCGGGAGGATCGCGCCCGACGAGACGAACGCGACCTCGGAGGGGTGGTACGTCTTCGGGATGATGAAGGGGGCGTCGCCCGCGCCGATGAGGACGCTGCGCTTCTTCTCGTAGTCGGCCAGGGGGACGTCTAGGGGTTTTATGGTGACCCCGGTCCGCCTGGTGACCTCCTTCCAGAACAGCCAGTCCTTCTTGAGGGGGTAGACCGGGTTGTCGTTGTGCAGCACGGAGAAGGACAGCGCCTTGCCGGCCTTGAACTGCTGGCCCGCCTGGTACTCCTTCATCGCGCCGTTCTGCTTCTTGGAAAGGTCCTTGGAGTCGCCTCCGTCGTCGCCGCTGCCGCACCCGGTGAGGCCGGCGAGGCCGATGAATCCGGCGGCGGCCAGGATCTGACGTCGTGACAGCGATCCGGTGTTCTCCACGGATACTCCCTTGTTCCGTAAATGAAGTGACGGGCTGTCAGCCCTTGACCGCGCCGAGCATCACGCCCGAGACGAAGAAGCGCTGGACGAACGGGTACACGCAGATGATCGGCAGCGCGGTGAGCACGATCGTGACCGCCTGGATGCTCGCGCCGACCTGGCTGAGCTCCGCGGTCCCGGCACCCGCGTTGCCGCCGCCGGTGGCTCCGGCGATGAGGTTGCGCAGGTAGACGGTGACCGGCATTAGGTCGGAGTGGTCCATGTAGAGGAACGCGCTGAACCAGGAGTTCCAGAAGGACACCGTGTAGAAGAGCACCATGGTCGCGACGACCGCCTTGGACAGCGGCAGCACGATCCGGAAGAGGATGCCGTAGGTGCTCAGGCCGTCGATCTGCGCGGCCTCCTCCAGCTCGGTCGGCAGGCTCTCGAAGAAGGCCTTCATCACCAGCAGGTTGAAGACGCTGATCGCGTTCGGCAGCGCGATGGCCCAGACGCTGTTCTTCAGCCCGAGCTCGGTGACGAGAATGTAGTTGGGGATCAGACCGCCGGTGAAGAACATCGTGAACACGGCGATGCCGACGAGCACCCCGCGCCCCTTGAGGTGCTTCTTCGACAGGACGTAGGCGTAACAGGTCGTCAGGACCATGGCCACGGCGGTGGACACGACCGTGTAGAACACGGTGTTGCCGTAGTTGCGCCAGAACATCGAGTCCTGGAAGACGATCCGGTACGTGGTGAGGTTGAACCCCTTGGGCCACAGCGTCACTTCACCGGCCCGGATCTGCCGCTCCCCGCTGAAGGACCTCGCGACGATGTTGACGAAGGGGTACAGGGTCACCAGCACCACGAGGGTGAGAACCACCCCGTTGACGCCCTGGAAGACCCGGTGGGAGCGGCTCGGCTTCACCACAGGCTGGTCCCCACTGTGCGGCGCGAGAGGGTGTTGGCGGACGTGATCAGGAACAGGCCGATGATCGCCTCGAAGAGTCCGATAGCGGCGGCGTAACTGAAGCTGTTGGACTCGACACCCGCGCGGTAGACGTACGTCGAGATGACGTCCGCGGTCGGATAGGTCAGCGGGTTGTAGAGCAGCAGGACCTTCTCGAAGCCGACCGCCATGAACGTGCCGACGTTGAGGATCAGCAGCGTGATCATGGTGGGGCGGATGCCGGGCAGGGTGACGTGCCAGATCTGCTTCCAGCGGTTGGCGCCGTCGATGCGCGCGGCCTCGTACAGGTCCTCGTCGATGGTGGTGAGCGCGGCGAGGTAGAGGATCGTGCCCCAGCCGGCGGTCTGCCAGACCTCCGAACCGACGTAGATCGTGCGGAACCAGTCGGGTTCCTGGATGAAGCGGATCTCGTCGTGGCCGAACCAGCCGAGCGCGTGGTTGACCGGGCCGTCGGTGGCGAGCATCTGCATCGTGAGGCCCGCGACGATCACGATCGACAGGAAGTGCGGGAGGTACGACACCGACTGCACGAAACGCTTCAGGGAACGCCGGCGCACCTCGTTCAGCAGGAGGGCGAGGACGATCGGGATCGGGAAGCAGAACACGAGGGTGAGCCCGCCGAGCCACAGGGTGTTGCGGAACACCTGCCAGAAGGTGGGGTCACTGAGGAACATGCGCACATAGCGCAGGCCCACCCATTCCTCGCCGAACATCGAGCCGCCGGGCTCGAAGCGCCGGAAGGCGATCACGTTGCCGATCATCGGCAGATAGCGGAAGACCAGGAAGAACAGCAGCGGCAGGACGGCCAGCGAGTAGAGCTGCCAGTCGCGGCGCAGGGCCCGGCGCCGGCCGCCGCGCCGCGCGGGACGGGCCGGCGCTCCGGGTGGGTCCCCGACGCTGAGCGGTGGAGAGGCCGACTTGACGGATGTGCTCATGCTCGGTCCTCTCAGACGGAGGCACGGAACCGAAACTTTCGAGCTCTTACCGGTAACTTCGCGGCAACTTAGAGGGCTGGAGAAAGCGCTGTCAATGGGGCGGGCGGGAGATACCCGGGGCAGGAGTGGGGTAGAACAGGGAGGCCAAGTCCCGGTTCCCTCCGCAAGTTTCACTACGTAGACCGACTCATGCGAGGTGCCCTGTGCCTGCGTTCGACCTGCCCGTCGCGGAGCTGGAGCACTACCGTCCCGATGTCCAGGAACCCCCGGATTTCGACGAGTTCTGGCGTGACACCCTGAAAGAGGCGGCGCAGACCGAGGTGTTGGTGTCGGCGCGCCCGGCGGAGAACGGGCTGCGGCTGACGGAGACCTGGGACGTCACCTTCCGGGGCTTCGCCGGCGATCCGGTACGCGCCTGGTTCAGCAGACCCACCGGGATGCGCGAACCGCTGCCCGCGGTCGTCGAGTACGCCGGTTACGGGCGGGGCCGCGGCCTCCCGCACGAACGGCTGACCTGGGTGAACGCCGGGTACGCGCATCTGCTGATGGACAACCGCGGCCAGGGCGACCAGTACGGCAACGGCGGCGCGACCCCCGACCCGCACGCCTCGGCCCCGGGCGGCCCGGGACCCGCGGTACGGGGCCTGCTCGACCCGCGTGCCTACCACTACCGGCGGCTGATCACGGACGCGGTGCGTGCGGTGACGGCGGTGCGGGCGCTGCCGGGGGTGGACGGGGGTCGCGTCGCGGCCGTCGGCAACAGCCAGGGCGGCGGGCTGGCGCTGGCGGTCGCGGGCCTGGTGCCCGATCTGACGGCGGCCCTGGTCACCGCGCCCTTCCTGTGCGGCATCCGGCGCGCTCTGGACCTGACCGACGCGAGCCCGTACGGCGAGATCGGCGCGTACCTCTCCGTGCACCGGGGCGTGGAGGAGGCCGCGTATCGCACGCTCTCGTACATGGAGGGCGTCTCCTTCGCCCGGCGCGCCGCCGCCCCGGCCCACTTCGGAGTCGGGCTGCGCGACGCGGTGTGCCCGCCGAGCGGGGCGTACGCGGCCTTCAACCGCTACGGGGAGCTGATCGGCGTGAACCTCCGCAAGGAGATCCACGCCTATCCGTACAACGGCCACGAGGGCGGGGACGCGGTGCAGGTGCGGCGCCAACTCAATTGGCTGGCAAAGGTGTTGGAGACCGGCCGGTAACCCGGTTGCTCGCACGCGGGGGGTCTGGGTGATGGCGGTTCCCCCAACTGATTTGACATCGTTGTCCGTTGGGGCGGTAGAGTTGTATAGACCACTCGACAACGTTGTCGCACGTCGGCCTCGTCGTCACAAGCCAGCACCATCCGCGTCGGCCATCACCCCCCCCTTGCGCCGGCACGGCTCGCGGACCCGGTGGCGCACAGCCCCACCGGGTCCGCCCTGAGCGGAAGGTCCGAGCGTGTTCTGACGGTGACTCAGCCGACGCGACAGGGAAGAGTCGTGGCCGTGTCGCCTCCGGAGCCGGTGGCGACGTATCCGAAGGTCGCGCTCTGCCCCGGACTGAGCGAGCCGTTCCAGTTGGCGTTGTGGACCATCACGGCCTGGCCGGTGTAGGTGGCGTTGCCGTTCCAGAGGCTGTCGACCTTCTGTCCGGTCGGCAGGGTCCAGTCGACCATCCAGCCCAGCATCGGGACGTCGCCGGAGTTGGTGACGGTCACCTCGGACTGGTAGCCGCCGTTCCAACTGCCGGTCGTCTTACGGGTGGCCGTGCAGGCGCCGGGCACCGGCTCGGTCGGGTTGCCCGGCTCGTGGATGCCGGTGACCTCGCCGTTGCCGCCGTCGAAGACGACGTCGGAGCAGGAGTAGAAGGTCTCCGCGCTGTCCGAACGCTGCCAGACCATGTAGATGATGTGCCTGCCGGACTTGTTCGCCGGGAGCTGGCCGGTCCAGGAGTAGTTGGCCTCGACCGTGCCCGGGCTGCCCTTGAGCGGCGGGTGGTCGACGCTGAGGAACGGCTGTGACTCGATGTCGTCCCAGGTGAGGGTCTTCTTCGGGTCGAAGCCGTCCTTGGTGACGTAGACGTAGAACCAACCCGGGTGCGCGGCCCAGGCGTTGTAGGAGAAGTCGACCGTCTTGCCCGCGGTGAGGTGGGTGAGCGGCCAGTCGTCGCGGGGGGCGTTGAAGCCGGTGAAGTTGGTGTTGCCGCCGCTGCACAACTGGCCGTCCGGCACGAAGCCGCGGGTACGGCCGGCGCCGTCCGAGCGGAGCACGGAGAACCAGTTGTAGAACGGCGTGGTGCCGCTGACCGCCTGTGCGTTCTTGCAGGCCGGGTTGATGGGCTTGATCTCCCCGGTGTCGGTCAGCCCGTCCTGCCAGCACAGGAAGGTGCGGCTTGCGGGCTTCATCGGGGTGCCGTGGGCCTCGGCCTTGCCGCCGGCCGTGAGGACCAGGCTGAGGGCGGGGATGGTGGCCAGGAGGGAGACGAGGACCAGGAAGAGGACTCTGGGGCGGGTCACCCTCGATAACTTTGTCAGGATCATGACAGTCCAGTCCGTTCCGTGGGGTACGGGCCGTGCGGGTGTGTGGGGTTGCGGTGAGGTGGGGGCGCGCACGCGGGCGGGTTCCGGTCCGTCCGCATGGGAGCGCTCCCACCCCACCTTCTGCGGAAGGTAGCGGGATGCGGCGCAGTTGTAAACGGGGGGCGCTGTGGTGAATGGCGTGGTGTGGTGTCGGCGGTTCGACTGACGATGGCTTCGTCCACCCGATCACGGCACGTGACGGCGTCCGCGGGAGGGTGATGGCCGCACCCCGCAGGCCACCGAGCACAGCTGCATGTTCCCGTAAGCCGACGGCTGGACCTACGGCAGGTCAAGCAAGTGGAGTTGCCCTTCGACCGGGAACTCCTGGATGGACGGATCGCGGTTCGAGGGCAGAACCCCGGAACCGGGTGACGGTCACAGCGGGTACGCCGCCTGAAAGGCCAGTCGTTCCTCCGCGCCTTCTCCTACGGCGGTCAGCGCGTCGTCGAGGGCCAGGAACTCCTCCCACACCGTCCGGCCGCTCGTCTCGGCGAGCCTCCTGATGACCAGGTCCTCCAGTTCCTGCATCCGCTTGTTCTTCCAGATCTTGTCGGCGACGCTGACGAGCAGGTCTTCGAGCCCGATGTCCGGGAGGGTCCAGGCCGCGTGCGTGGCGGCGAAACGGGCGCGCTCGGGGGTGACGCCGTGGGCCAGGAGAAGGTCACGGCCGGCCTCCTCGTGTGCGGAGCCGGGACCGGAGAGCTCGCAAGGGTGCGCGGTCTTGCCCACATCGTGCGTCGCGGCCCCGAACAGCACTGCCTCACGGTCGAGTTGGAGCTCCGGGTACCGCACCGCCAGCCACTCGACGAGCTCGTACGCCACGTCGTGCACGAGTCTCAGGTGGGCCGCCAGGCGGGGCGGGGCGTCCAGCGTGCGCAGAAGTGCGGCCGCCTCGTCGGGGAGGGGGCGGGGGCCGGGGTCCTGGAGGGCGCGGAGGAGGGGGTCGGGGAGCGTCACGCGGTAAGGGTAGGAGACGTAAGGGAGTTGGGGAGCGGGTCTTCTGGGCGTGCAGGGCAGCGACGCCGCTGTGTGTATGTGCGCGAGGTGCTCCGACCTACCGACCGACCGTCCTGGAGCTGCCACAGCCGCACGTCGTCGTCACCACCCGGGACTCCGCGACCGTGCTCCGGCGGCCCTGCTCCGACCGTGCACCCGAACACACCGGGAACTGAGACGTGCGGGGCCTCGCACATCCCCGACCACGGCCGCGCACTGCCGCCCGCTGGGTGGACCGACGGCGGATGCCGGCCACCTCGTGGGCACCTGAGCCCGGCCGGGCAGGTCCCAGGTGCCCACGAGGGCTCAGCGTTTGAGCGTGAAGGTGAAAGCGTCGGAGAGCCTGGCGCTCAGCCGGACCGACGAGACCAGCTTGCCCTCCGTGATCAGTCCCTCGACCTCGGCCCGGGAAAGACCGCAGCCGTCGGCGATCAGCCGTACCGGACGGACGGGGATCCGTGCGGCGAAGCGGACCGACACATCGATCACCTCGCGGCCCGGATGGTCCGTTCCGCCGGTGTCGAGACGCCAGGCGTCGCTCCAGTCCAGGGCGATGCGGTTACGGCGCCGCATGACCGGGTCCTGGAGCAACTCGGCTGCGAGGACGGGGTCGTTGTCGTGCAGCCGGTCCAGCAGTTGCGGTCGTACGGAACGCACACGCACCCGCTCCAGGACCGTGAGCTTCGCCGTTTCCCCGCAGGTGGTGCACAGCGCGAGGAGCCAGGCGTCGAGGAGCTTGTGGTGCGCGTTGACGCGGAACTTGCCGTTGGCCCGGAAGCGCTTTGACGCGCACGTGTGACAACGGCGGAGGACGAGCGGAAGGCAGGTGGGCATGACCACCCAGGTGGTGAGCACAGAAGTACACCGGTTTCAGTGAGAAGTC
The DNA here is from genome assembly GCF_040612795.1 of Streptomyces sp. NPDC006335. Lineage (NCBI taxonomy): Bacteria > Bacillati > Actinomycetota > Actinomycetes > Kitasatosporales > Streptomycetaceae > Streptomyces > Streptomyces sp. NPDC006335. Next base: position 58,449 of record NZ_JBEXQX010000003.1, on the reverse strand, counting down.
CGCAGCAGAAAGCAGCGCGGCGCACATGTGCGGCGCGCGACCGATCAGCGTTCGGGGGGTCTCACACGGTGTACAACGGCACGTCCTTGCCTCGGCGACTCGGTGCGGCAGCACCGTAATGGCGCACGGTGGCGCTGATCCACTGGTTTTCGTGGGGCAGCCCTTCCGGTCACGCCACGCAGCAAAGGGCCGCACCCCCGTCACCGGGAGTGCGGCCCTCAAGTGCCCGAAGGGGCTTACTTGCGGATCAGGCTGCGCAGCACGTACTGCATGATGCCGCCGTTGCGGTAGTAGTCGGCCTCACCGGGGGTGTCGATGCGGACGACCGCGTCGAACTCGACGCCCGTGTCGGTGGTGACCTTGACCGTGCGCGGCGTGGTGCCGTTGTTGAGCTCCTCGACACCGGTGAAGGAGAAGGTCTCCTCGCCGGTCAGACCGAGGGTGGCGGCGGACTGGCCCTCGGGGAACTGGAGCGGCAGAACGCCCATGCCGATGAGGTTCGAGCGGTGGATGCGCTCGTACGACTCGGCGATGACGGCCTTGACGCCGAGCAGCGCGGTGCCCTTGGCGGCCCAGTCGCGGGACGAGCCGGAGCCGTACTCCTTGCCCGCGAGGACGACGAGCGGGATGCCCTGCTCGATGTAGTTGCGGGAGGCGTCGTAGATGAACGACACCGGACCGCCGTCCTGGGTGAAGTCGCGGGTGTAGCCGCCCTCGGTGCCCGGCGCGATCTGGTTGCGCAGGCGGATGTTGGCGAACGTGCCGCGGATCATGACCTCGTGGTTGCCTCGGCGCGAGCCGTAGGAGTTGAAGTCACGACGCTCCACACCGTGCTCGGTGAGGTACTTGCCGGCCGGGGTGTCGGCCTTGATGGCACCGGCCGGGGAGATGTGGTCGGTGGTGACCGAGTCGCCGAGCTTGGCGAGGACCCGGGCGCCCGTGATGTCGGAGACCGGGGTGGTCTCCATCGTCATGCCCTCGAAGTACGGGGGCTTGCGGACGTAGGTCGACTCGGCGTCCCACTCGAAGGTGTTGCCGGTCGGGATCGGCAGCGCCTGCCACTGGGCGTCGCCGGCGAAGACGTCGGAGTAGGACTTGTTGAACATGTCCTCGCCGATGGCGTTCGCCACGACGTCGTTGACCTCGGCCTCGGAGGGCCAGATGTCCTTCAGGTAGACGGGGTTGCCGTCCTGGTCGACACCGAGCGCGTCCTTGGTGATGTCCACCTTCATGGACCCGGCGAGGGCGTACGCGACGACCAGCGGCGGGGAGGCCAGGTAGTTCATCTTGACGTCGGGGTTGATACGGCCCTCGAAGTTCCGGTTGCCGGAGAGGACCGAGGTGACCGCGAGGTCGTGGTCGTTGACGGCCTTGGAGACCTCCTCCGGCAGCGGACCGGAGTTGCCGATGCAGGTGGTGCAGCCGTAGCCGACGAGGTTGAAGCCGACCTTGTCGAGGTAGGGGGTGAGCCCCGCCTTGTCGAAGTAGTCGGTGACGACCTTGGAACCCGGGGCGAGGGTGGTCTTGACCCACGGCTTGCGGGTCAGGCCCTTCTCCACGGCCTTCTTCGCGACGAGCGCGGCGGCGACCATGACGTACGGGTTCGAGGTGTTGGTGCAGGAGGTGATGGCCGCGACCGTCACCGCGCCGTGGTCGATCTCGTACGTCGAGCCGTCGGGGGCGGTCACGGTGACCGGGTTGGACGGGGCGCCGTTCGGGGCGACCGCCGGGGCGTCGGAGGCCGGGAAGGACTCCTTGCCGGACTCGTCGACGTCGTCGACGTAGTTGCGGACGTCCTGCTTGAACTGCTCGGCGGCGTTCGCGAGGACGATACGGTCCTGCGGGCGCTTCGGGCCGGCGATGGAGGGCACGACCGTGGAGAGGTCGAGCTCCAGCTTCTCGGAGAAGTCCGGCTCCGCCTTCGGGTCCAGCCAGAGGCCCTGCTCCTTGGCGTACGCCTCGACGAGCGCGAGCTGCTGCTCGGAGCGGCCGGTGAGCTTGAGGTACTTGATGGTCTCGTCGTCGATCGGGAAGATCGCGGCGGTCGAGCCGAACTCCGGCGACATGTTGCCGATGGTGGCGCGGTTCGCGAGGGAGGTGGCGGCGACGCCCTCACCGTAGAACTCGACGAACTTGCCGACCACGCCGTGCTTGCGGAGCATCTCGGTGATGGTCAGCACGAGGTCGGTGGCGGTGGTGCCGGCGGGCAGCTCACCGGTCAGCTTGAAGCCGACGACGCGCGGGATGAGCATGGAGACCGGCTGGCCGAGCATCGCGGCCTCGGCCTCGATGCCGCCGACGCCCCAGCCCAGCACACCGAGGCCGTTGACCATCGTGGTGTGCGAGTCGGTGCCGACGAGGGTGTCGGGGTACGCCTGCCCGTTGCGGACCATGACCGTGCGGGCCAGGTGCTCGATGTTCACCTGGTGGACGATGCCGGTGCCCGGCGGGACGACCTTGAAGTCGTCGAACGCGGTCTGGCCCCAGCGCAGGAACTGGTAGCGCTCGCGGTTGCGGCCGTACTCCAGCTCGACGTTCTGCGCGAAGGCCTCGTGGGTGCCGAACTTGTCGGCGATGACGGAGTGGTCGATGACCAGCTCGGCCGGGGAGAGCGGGTTGACCTTCGCGGGGTCGCCGCCGAGCTCCTTGACGGCCTCACGCATGGTGGCGAGGTCGACGACACAGGGCACGCCGGTGAAGTCCTGCATGATCACGCGGGCCGGCGTGAACTGGATCTCCTGCGACGGCTGGGCCTGGGAGTCCCAGCTGCCGAGGGCGCGGATGTGGTCGGCGGTGATGTTCGCGCCGTCCTCGGTACGGAGCAGGTTCTCCAGGAGAACCTTGAGGCTGTACGGCAGGCGGGCCGAGCCCTCCACCTTGTCCAGCCGGAAGATCTCGTACGACTCGTCGCCCACGCTGAGCGTGGCGCGGGCGTCGAAGCTGTTCGCCGACACGACAGTCTCCTTCATTTTTGTGCGCTTACCACCGCATCCTGCCGCCACGCCGTCTTGGCCGATCCGCTAAGGTAAGGCTAAGTTAGGTAGGCCTTACTGCCAGACCCAGCGAAAGCGTGCGACTGCGGTACGCCTCGGCAGATATCTCGATGTCGAGATAACTCTAGTACATGAGGCCGGGATGGTCATGCCCGGCCTCGGTGTGATGTCCGGCGATCCGCGGATCCGCCGGCGAGCGGGGGTGCCTGCGGCATCGAGCCTCGCCGCCACCGACCCGGGCGGGTGACCTGACGGCGGCCGGCCGCGGGTTCCTTTCGCCTCGCCGTGTCCAGCCGGTCCCCGTCGGGACGTCGACCTCGCCCCCGGGCCCGCGCCGGGTCGTCTTGCCGGGTCGTCGTCCGTGGTCGACGTCGAAGCCGACCCGGCGTCGACCCCGACCACGGACGCGGGCCGGGGCCGTACCGCTCACCGCCGCCCAACCCGCCCCCGGGCAGCCGGCCCGAACCTGGAGGAGCGCACCGTCCGGGGCGGGCGTCGCGGGTGACGAACACCTCGCACGGACACCCTCTGACCCAACTCGCCCACCACAGCGGGGCGATGCGAACCCTGCAGCCATCACTTCGCCGGGCCGGGGTATTGAACAACGTCGAAAGCACGCGACCGACCTTCAAGGGGAGGCCCCCATGCCGCTCACGTTCCGCAAGAGTTTCCGGATCCTTCCCGGGGTGCGGCTGAACATCAACCGGCGCTCCTGGTCCATCACCACCGGTGGCGGAAGCCACGGCCCCAAGCACACGCACAGCAGCACGGGACGTCGTACGACATCGATGGATTTGCCCGGACCTTTCGGATGGCGCAAGACCCGCACCGCCAAGCGCCACTGACCTTCCCTCAGGTCCGTCCGGGCCTTTCCCCCGAATGGACCTCCCGGAATGCGCCATCTCATATCTGAGATAGCCTCAACCGCATGGCAGACGACTACCTCGTACGTATCGGCAAGCTCATCCGTGACGCCCGGCAGCACCGGGGCTGGACACAGTCGCAACTTGCCGAGGCGCTCGGCACCAGTCAGAGCGCCGTCAATCGCATCGAGCGCGGCAACCAGAACATCAGCCTTGAGATGATCGCCCGTATCGGTGAAGCACTGGACAGCGAAATCGTCTCTCTGGGCTACGCGGGGCCGATGCATCTGCGAGTGGTCGGCGGTCGTCGGCTCTCCGGCGCGATCGACGTCAAGACGAGCAAGAACGCGTGTGTGGCCCTGCTCTGCGCCTCGCTCCTCAACAAGGGGCGCACGGTGCTGCGCAGGGTCGCCCGCATCGAGGAGGTCTACCGCCTGCTGGAGGTGCTGAGCTCCATCGGGGTGCGCACGCGCTGGATCAACGGCGGCGTCGACCTCGAACTCGTGCCGCCGGCCGAGCTGGACATGAACGCCATCGACGCCGAGGCCGCCGTCCGCACGCGCTCGATCATCATGTTCCTCGGCCCGCTGCTGCACCGCATGGACGGCTTCCGGCTGCCGTACGCCGGCGGCTGCGACCTCGGGACCCGGACCATCGAGCCGCACATGATCGCGCTGCGCCGGTTCGGCCTGGACGTGGCGGCGACCGAGGGCCAGTACCACGCCCGGGTCGACCGGGCGGTCCGCCCCGACCGTCCGATCGTGCTGACCGAGCGCGGCGACACCGTGACGGAGAACGCGCTGCTCGCGGCCGCCCGCCACGACGGCGTCACCGTCATCCGCAACGCCTCCTCCAACTACATGGTCCAGGACCTCTGCTTCTTCCTGGAGGCGCTGGGCGTCAGGGTCGAGGGCATCGGCACCACCACCCTCACCGTGCACGGTGTGGCGCACATCGACGTGGACGTCGACTACTCCCCCTCCGAGGACCCGGTCGAGGCGATGAGCCTGCTGGCCGCGGCCGTGGTGACCGAGTCGGAGCTGACGGTCCGCCGGGTGCCCATCGAGTTCCTGGAGATCGAGCTCGCGGTCCTGGAGGAGATGGGCCTCGACCACGACCGCACGCCCGAGTACTTCGCCGACAACGGCCGCACCCGGCTGGTCGACCTCACCGTCCGGCCCTCCAAACTGGAGGCGCCGATCGACAAGATCCACCCGATGCCGTTCCCCGGCCTGAACATCGACAACGTCCCCTTCTTCGCGGCCATCGCGGCGGTCGCGCAGGGCCAGACCCTCATCCACGACTGGGTCTACGACAACCGCGCGATCTATCTGACGGACCTCAACCGGCTGGGCGGCCGCCTCCAACTCCTCGACCCGCACCGGGTCCTGGTGGAGGGCCCGACCCGCTGGCGCGCCGCCGAGATGATGTGCCCGCCGGCCCTGCGCCCCGCCGTCGTCGTCCTGCTGGCGATGATGGCGGCCGACGGCACGTCCGTACTGCGCAACGTCTACGTCATCAACCGCGGTTACGAGGACCTGGCCGAGCGGCTCAACTCGGTGGGGGCGCAGATCGAGATCTTCCGGGACATCTGACTTCCGCGACATCTGAGCGGTTCGCGCCGGCCGGGTCCGGATCCGGGTCGGTCAGGGGGCTGTGGCGGCGGTCGCCCTTCCGGTCCCCTCCGGGTGGGCTCCGTCGCACTCAGGGCCAGTCGGCCCGGCTCCGGAGCCCTGACCCGGCCGCAGAGCCGATCGCCTATCTTGGCGCGTATGCAGTCCTACACGATCGGCCAGGCCGCCCGGCTGCTCGGCGTCAGCCCCGACACCGCGCGACGGTGGGCGGACGCCGGGCGGGTGCCCACGCACCGGGACGAGGGCGGGCGGCGCCTCATCGACGGCAAGGACCTGGCCGCCTTCTCCGTGGAACTGGCCAAGGGCGAGGACGGTGAGGAGGTCCCCTCCCACACCTCCGCCCGCAACGCCTTCCCCGGCATCGTCACCGCCGTGAAGCTCGGCGATGTCGCGGCCCAGGTGGAGATCCAGGCCGGCCCGCACCGGCTGGTGTCGCTGCTGACGCGGGAGGCCGTGGAGGAACTCGGCCTGGAGGTCGGGGTGGAGGCCACGGCCCGCGTGAAGTCGACGAACGTGCACATCGACCGCACCTGAGGGGGCTGGGACGTCGGCGCCGTCGATCCAGCCGTGCGCGAACGTCCGACAGCTTGTCCACTCCCTGCGCCGCTCTGATCCCCGACCCGCGTCCTGTACGAACGCACATGCCAGCCTCTTGTATCAGGCCTCCGGCTCATGCGATGCGACAGGGGACTTTCGCCTGGCATCTGCGTCAGTATGATCGGGATACGCGGCCCTGCCCGAGGCCGGGGCCAGGAGCATGAGGACCAGAGGAGCCGACCTGTGATGACCCCTACCCCGCGCTGGCACCGACGGGCCCTGCGGGCGGCCGGTGCGGGTGCAGGTGTCGCAGCGCTGCTGGCCCTGAGCGCCTGCTCGTCGTCGGACTCGGACTCCGCCTCGGAGTCCTCGTCCTCCGGCACGGTGACCGTCTTCGCCGCCGCCTCCCTCCAGGAGAGCTTCACGGCACTGGGCAAGCGGTTCGAGCAGACCCACCCCCGTACGAAGATCACCTTCAGCTTCGGCGGCAGCGACTCACTGGCCGCGAGCATCACCGGCGGCGCCCCGGCGGACGTGTTCGCCTCGGCCAGCCCCAAGACGATGAAGGTCGTCACGGACGCCGGGGACGCCTCCGGTACGCCCGTCACCTTCGTGCGCAACCAGTTGGAGATCGCGACCCTGCCCGGCAACCCGGACAAGGTCGGGTCGCTGAAGGACCTCACGAACAAGGACCTGAAGGTCGTGCTGTGCGCCAAGGAGGTCCCCTGCGGGGCCGCCGCGCAGAAGGCTCTCGACGCGAGCGGACTGAAGCTGACACCGGTCTCCTACGAGCAGGACGTGAAGGCCGCGCTGACGAAGGTCGAACTGAAGGAGGCCGACGCGGCCGTCGTCTACAGGACCGATGTGCGCGCGGCGGGTGACAAGGTGGAGGGCGTGGAGTTCCCCGAGTCGGCCGACGCCGTCAACGACTACCCGATCACCCTGCTCAAGGGCACGCGGCACCCGGACACCGCGAAGGCGTTCATCGCGCTCGTGCGGTCCGCCGAGGGCCGGAAGGTCCTCACCGGGGCCGGGTTCCTCAAGCCGTGACCCCGCCCGACAAGGCCGCCGCCGCGACCGGGCCCCTGCGGGGCGGGCCGCGGCGCCGTCGTGTCCGCACTCCCGGCGCAGGCCGCGGTGTGCCTCTGCCGCTGCTCGTGCCCGCGCTGTTCGGCCTGGCGTTCCTGGCCGTGCCGCTGGTCGCGCTTCTCGTACGGGCCCCCTGGCGCGGCATGCCCGAACAGCTCACCGGCGCCGCCGTGTGGCAGGCGCTCCAGCTCTCGCTGGTCTGCGCCACGGCCGCGACCGCGGTGAGCCTGGTGATCGGGGTCCCGCTGGCCTGGCTGCTGGCTCGCGTCGAGTTCCCGGGGCGCGGGCTGGTCCGTGCCCTGGTCACCCTGCCGTTGGTCCTCCCACCGGTCGTCGGCGGTGTCGCGCTGCTCATGGCGCTGGGCCGCAACGGGGTCGTCGGGAAGTGGCTGGACGCCTGGTTCGGGGTCACGCTGCCCTTCACCACGGCCGGGGTGGTGGTCGCCGAGGCGTTCGTGGCGATGCCCTTCCTCGTCATCAGCGTGGAGGGCACCCTGCGGGCCGCCGACCAGCGCTACGAGGAGGCGGCGACGACCCTGGGTGCCTCCCGCTTCACCGCGTTCCGGCGGGTCACGCTGCCGCTGATCGCGCCCGGTGTAGCGGCGGGCGCCGTACTGGCCTGGGCTCGGGCGCTGGGCGAGTTCGGTGCGACGATCACCTTCGCCGGCAACTTCCCCGGCCGTACCCAGACCATGCCGCTGGCGGTCTACCTCGCCCTCCAGAGCGATCCGGAGGCGGCCATCGCCCTCAGTCTGGTGCTGCTGGCCGTGTCGGTGGCCGTACTGGCGGGACTGCGCGACCGTTGGATGGCCACGGGATGAGGGGACGGACGGGAGCGGAACGGAGTGGAGGCGGGACGGCCAAGGGCGGAGGGCAGGCGATGCGTGACTCCGGTGGCTGCGAGAGGGCCGAGGCCGTCGGCATCCCTGCGACGCACACCGGCACCCACCCGACCGCCACGACCGCCACGACCGACGTGGGACCGGTGATCGCCCCATGACCAGCAAGACCCGCGCCATCTCCACCGCCACCGCCCCCGACGCGACGCCGGCCGGCCTCGACGCCCGCCTGGTCGTGGACCGCGGTGCCTTCCGTCTCGACGTGTCCCTGACCGTCGCTCCCGGCGAGGTCGTCGCCCTGCTGGGCCCGAACGGCGCCGGGAAGACCACCGCCCTGCGCGCCCTCGCCGGTCTCACCCCGCTCACCGACGGCCATCTACGGCTGGACGGCGCCGCGTTGGACCGTACGCCTCCGGAGTCCCGCCCGGTCGGTGTCGTCTTCCAGGACTATCTGCTCTTCCCGCACCTCACCGCCCTCGACAATGTCGCCTTCGGCCCGCGCTGCCAGGGCGCGACCAAGGCACGGGCACGGGAACGGGCCGCCGAGTGGCTCGACCGTATGGGTCTCGCGGCCCACGCGGGCGACAAGCCCCGCAAGTTGTCCGGTGGCCAGGCCCAACGCGTGGCACTGGCCCGCGCGTTGGCCACCAGCCCCCGCCTTCTGCTCCTCGACGAACCGCTGGCCGCCCTCGACGCCCGCACCCGCCTGGAGGTCCGTGCCCAACTCCGGCGCCACCTCGCCGAGTTCGAGGCCGTCGCCGTACTCGTCACGCACGACCCGCTGGACGCCATGGTCCTCGCCGACCGCCTCGTGGTCGTCGAACACGGGGAGGTCGTGCAGGAGGGCGTCCCGTCCCACATCGCCCGCCATCCGCGTACCGACTACATCGCCCGGCTCGTCGGCCTGAACCTCTACCGGGGCGAGGCCGACGGCCACACGGTCCGCCTCGAAGCCGGGCCCGCGCTCACGACCACGGAAGACCTCACGGGGCCCGTGTTCGTGGCCTTCCCGCCGAGCGCCGTGACCCTCTACCGCGAGCCCCCCGCCGGTGCGAGCGCCCGCAACCACTGGCGTTGCGAGGTGGCCGGCCTGGAGACCCACGGCGACCAGATCCGCGCCGACCTCACGGGCGAGCTCTCCCTCGCGGCGGACCTCACGACGGTGGCCGCGGCCGAACTGGACCTGCATCCGGGCGCGGAGGTCTGGGCGGCGGTCAAGGCGGTGCAGACGCACGCTTATCCCGTCTGAGAGGACCCGTCTGAGAGGACCCGCCCGAGGGGACCCCGACGGGCTCCGGGAGCCGCGCCGAGAAGCTCACGGATGACCGCCGCGCAGATCCCGGCCCCGGCTCACACCAGTGGCCGTCGTCGCCGTTGCCGTCACCGCAAGGCCCGCTCCTCCGGCTTCACCCGTACGGCCGTCAGGACAGGCTGCCCGGCCCGCCCGTTCCTAGCGTGAACCCATGCGGGGTACGCCGGTCCGGCCCCTCGCTGCCGTCGGACCGCAGGAGGAGGAGACCATGACTCCGGCCACCCTCGAACACACTTCCGACGCGAAGGCGGGCGTCCGATGACGGCCGCGGACACCCCGCCCGCGCTGCGGTGCGCGAGCCGGCACTCCGGCCCGCGGGACGGGGAGGAGTGCGGGGCCCGGGCCCGCTTCGAGATCGGTCGCCACGCCCGGCCGGCGCTGGTCGTGTGCCCGCAACACCTGGGCCCCGCCCTGCTGTTGGCGGAGGGTGTGCTGTGGCCACCGGAGATCACACTCGTACGGTGACCACCCGGTCGTGGGCGACGCCCACCGGCGCGCACGTGGCCCGCGCTCAGCCCTTCGTCAGCGTGATGTCCCGCTGCTCGGCCGCGTGGAAGCGGGGCAGCGGCAGGCCGCCCTGGAGGCTGAGTTCCATGAGGGTGGCCTCGACGTGGGCCGCACCCGGTTCAAGGACGTCCGAGGTGGGCTTGCCCGTGTTCTCCCACCTGTGGTCCACGCCGTCGCACACCGCACGGGTCCCGCCGATGCCGTGCCGGACCGACGGGGAGCTCCCACTCACGGAGGAGCTCACGAACACGGGGCCCGAACCGCCGGTGCAGCGGTAGGTGCCGGACAGGGTCACGGTGCCGTCCGCGGCGATACGGCCGACGGGGTCGACGGTGACGGTCTCGTACGCTTCGGCGCTCGCGGGCAGCGCGGGGACGGCCAGCAGGAACAGCGCGGCACCGGCAGCGGCGGTGGCGGCGAGAGCGGGGCGAACAGGCACGGGGATACCTCCCGGATGAGTGGAATGAGGGCCTCCACTGCTACCGGGAACACGACCGGACAGCCGTGATCGTCACTCCTTCGGTGGCGAGTCCGCACCGAGCGTCGTGGAACCGTCCGAGAGTTGTCCGCGTGTTGTCACGCTTCATGTCGGGCCGTTCCGATGAGTTCGTGGCGGGAGCATGGTCTACACATACGGATACGGACCCCATAGGGACGGTCCACCGAATGTGGAGGTGCGCCATGTGTTCTCACCGGTCTTCGTGCGCTTCGTCCGACGGCGACAGCACCACCCCGCACATCGTCGCCGCCCACCCCGAGCAGGGCTGGAACCTGCTGTGCAACGGTGCGATCGTCTTCGACGACACCGGCGAACTGCTGCCCGACGGCCGCGTCGTCGCACCGCACCGGGTGCCGACCGGACAGCTCGCCGTCGCCGCCTGATCACATGAACCCCCGCCCGGCAGCACGGCGGTGCTAGGGCAGCACCGCGAAGCCGTCGAGTTCCACCGCGGCCTGGTCGTCCCACAGCCGTACGACCTCGACGACGGCCATCGCGGGATAGTCACGGCCCGCCAACTCCCGCCAGATACGGCCGAGTTCGCGGGCATGGGTGCGGTAGGCGGCGATGTCGGTGGCGTACACGGTGACCCGGGCCAGGTCGGACGGGGTACCGCCGGCGGCCGCGAGGGCCGTGAGGAGATTGGTGAGCGCCTTCTCGAACTGCTCCGGCAGGGACTCCCCCACCACCTTGCCGTCGGCGTCCAGGGCCGTCTGCCCCGCCAGGAAGACCAGCCGTGAGCCGGTGGCGACGACCGCGTGCGAGAAGCCGGTGGGCGGGGACAGTTCGGGCGGGTTGATGCGCTCGGCGCTCACGACACCTCCAGGTCGGCGTACAACTCCTTGGCGATGATGCCCCGTTGGACCTCGCTCGCGCCCTCGTAGATGCGCGGGGCGCGCACCTCCCGGTACAGGTGTTCCAGCAGATGACCGCGTTGCAGGGCGCGCGCGCCGTGGAGCTGGACCGCGGTGTCGACGACGTACTGCGCGGTCTCGGTGGCGAGCAGTTTCGCCATCGCCGCGCGCTTGGGCACGTCCGGGGCGCCCTCGTCGTACGCCGTCGCCGCCGCGTACACCATGAGGCGGGCCGCGTCCGTGCGCAGGGCCATCTCGGCGACCGTGTGGGCCACGCTCTGCAGGTCCCGCAACTTGCCGCCGAAGGCGTCCCGTCGGGAGGTGTGGGCGAGGGTCGCGTCCAGCGCCGCCTGTGCCATGCCGACCGCGAAGGCGCCGACGGAGGGCCGGAACAGGTTCAGGGTCCCCATGGCGACCCGGAAGCCGCGGTCGACCTCGCCGAGGACGTCGTCGGCGCTCACCGGCACGGCGTCGAAGGCGAGGGCGCCGATGGGGTGCGGGGAGAGCATGTCGAGGGCGGTGCCGGTGAGGCCGGGGCGGTCGGCGGGCACGAGGAACGCGGTCACTCCACGGGCTCCGGCACCGGGCGTGGTCCGCGCGAAGACGGTGTAGAAGTCGGCCTCGGGGGCGTTGGAGATCCAGCACTTCTCGCCGGTGAGCCGCCAGCGGGAGGGACCGTCGGACTCGGCCACGGGGTCACCGGTCCGCGACCGGGGGGCCGAGGGACCGGCTGCCGACGACCCCGCGGCCTCCGAGCCCGGCGACTGCTCCGACCGCACGGCTCCCGGCGTCGCCCCCGGAGCACCGTCTGACGGCCCGCGCCCCGCCCCACCAGCCCCCGCCGCCGGCCCTGCCGAACCGCCCACCTGAGAAGACCCGAACCCCGCCCCAGCGCCCCCCGCCCACGTCTCCGAAGGATCAGCACCCACCCCCCAGGCCCCGCCCTCCCCCTCCGCCCGCAACCCCAACGCCGCCGCGTCCGAGCCCGCCCCCGGCTCGCTCAGCGCGAACGCGGCCACCGCGCTGCCCTCGCCGACCGCCGGCAGCCAGCGGTCCCGCTGGGCCGGCGTGCCGTGGGCGTGGACGGGGTGGGCGCCGAGGCCCTGGAGGGCGAGGGCGGTCTCCGCCTCCGTGCAGGCGTAGGCGAGGGACTCCCGCATCAGGCAGAGATCGAGGGCGCCGGAGGTGAACAGCCGCTCCAGCAGGCCCAGTCGCCCGAGTTCGGCGACCAGCGGTCGGTTCACCTGACCGGGCTCGCCCTTCTCCGCGAGCGGGTGGAGCCGTTCCGCGGCGAGGGCGCGCAGCTCCGCACACCGGGCGGTCTGTGACGGTTCGAGCGAGAATGCGGTCATTGCCGGTCCCCTCTCGTCGACAGGGCCCCACGACAGTATCGCGTGCCGTTGACTGTCGTCACCAACACGATACGCTCCTTGTGCGAGCCCACCATCGACGCCCACAAGGCGGCCCACGCGGCCCAGAAGGCAAGGGGGCGACCCGCCATGAACGTCTCGGCCCATGTCGACACCTTCGCGCGCGACCACCTCCCACCCCTGGACCAGTGGCCGGAGCTCCGCTTCGACCTGCCGGAGCTGAGGTACCCCGATCGGCTGAACTGTGCCGCCGAGCTGCTGGCGGGCCCGCCCGACGACCGACCGGTCTTCCACACACCGGCCGGGGACACATGGACGTACGGCACACTGCGCGCCCGGGTCGACCGGCTCGCGCATCTGCTCACCGGCGACCTCGGGGTCGTCCCCGGCAACCGGGTGCTGCTGCGCGGCCCGACCACCCCCTGGCTCGCGGCCTGCTGGCTCGCCGTGCTGAAGGCGGGCGCGGTCGCCGTGACGGTACTGGCGCAGCAGCGCCCGCACGAGCTGGCTACGATGTGCGAGATCGCGCGCATAGAGCACGCCCTGTGCGACATACGTTCCGTGGACGATCTCACCAAGGCCGAGATACCGGGCCTCAGGATCACGACGTACGGCGGCGACGCCCCCGACGACCTCCTGAACCGCGAGGCGCCCGGGACGCCCTACCCCGCCGTGCAGACCGCGGCCGACGACGTGGCGCTGATCGCCTTCACCTCCGGGACCACCGGGCGCCCCAAGGGCTGTATGCACTTCCACCGGGATGTGCTCGCCATAGCCGACACCTTCTCGAAGCATGTGCTGCGCCCCCATGTGGACGACGTGTTCACCGGCAGCCCCCCGCTCGGTTTCACCTTCGGGCTCGGCGGCCTGGTGATCTTCCCGCTGCGCGCGGGCGCCAGTTCCCTCCTTCTCGAACAGGCCCATCCCCGGCAGTTGTTGCCGGCGATCGCCGAGCACCGCGTCTCCGTCCTGTTCACCGCCCCCACCGCCTACCGGGCCATGCTCGACGAGCTCGACGCGTACGACATCTCGTCCCTGCGCCGCTGTGTCTCCGCGGGTGAGAACCTGCCCGAGGCCACCTGGCGGGCCTGGCGGGAACGGACCGGGCTGCGGATCGTCAACGGCATCGGGGCCACCGAGCTGCTGCACATCTTCATCTCCGCGGCCGACGAGCACATCCGGCCCGGGACGACCGGGGTACCAGTACCGGGATGGCACGCGCGCGTGGTGGACGAGACCGGCCACGAGAAGCCCGACGGCGAGCCCGGACTGCTCGCCGTACGCGGCCCCGTCGGCTGCCGCTATCTCGCCGATCCCCGCCAGCGCGAGTACGTGCGGGACGGCTGGAACATCACCGGCGACACATACATCCGCGAAAGCGACGGGTACTTCCGCTATGTGGCCCGCGCGGACGACATGATCATCTCGGCGGGGTACAACATCGCCGGGCCGGAGGTCGAGGACGCGCTGCTGCGACACCCGGACGTGGTCGAGGCGGCGGTCGTGGGCAGGCCCGACGAGGCACGAGGTCAGGTCGTCGTCGCCTTCGCCGTCCTCAAGGAGGGCGCCGAGCGCGACGCCGACGAGCTGCGCTCCTTCGTCAAGGCCGAACTGGCGCCCTACAAATGCCCGCGCGAGATCGTCTTCCTGGACGCGCTGCCGCGCACGGCGACCGGCAAACTCCAGCGGTTCAGGCTGCGCACCGATGGTGACCAGCAGTGATCCACACGACCTAAGATGATCAACGTGTCCGACCAGCATGCACCACGGTCTCTCATCGTCACGCTCTACGGAGCCTACGGCCGCTTCATGCCGGGCCCCGTGCCCGTCGCCGAGCTGATCCGGCTGCTGGCCGCGGTCGGCGTGGACGCCCCCTCCGTACGGTCGTCGGTGTCCAGACTCAAGCGGCGCGGGCTGCTGCTGCCGGCCCGCACCGCGCAGGGCGCCGCCGGGTACGAGCTGTCGCCGGACGCCCGCCAACTGCTCGACGACGGCGACCGGCGCATCTACGCGGTGACCCCGCCCGAGGACGAGGGCTGGGTGCTCGCCGTGTTCTCGGTGCCCGAGTCGGAGCGCCAGAAGCGGCACGTGCTCCGCTCACGGCTGGCCGGACTCGGCTTCGGCACGGCGGCCCCCGGCGTGTGGATCGCCCCCGCGCGGCTGTACGAGGAGGCCCGCCACACGCTCCAGCGGCTGCGGCTCGACCCGTACGTCGACTTCTTCCGCGGCGAGCACCTCGGTTTCGCCGCGACCGTCGAGGCGGTCGCCCGCTGGTGGGACCTGGCCGCGATCGCCAAGGAGCACGAGGCGTTCCTCGACCGGCACGCGCGCGTGCTGCACGACTGGGAGGACCGGGCCGACACCCCGCCCGAGGAGGCCTACCGCGACTACCTCCTCGCCCTCGACTCCTGGCGCCACCTCCCCTACGCCGACCCCGGGCTGCCCGCCGCTCTGCTCCCTGAGGACTGGCCGGGCGAGCGGGCGGCGGCGGTGTTCCGCGGCCTGCACGAGCGGCTGAGGGACGCGGGCGCCGCGTTCGCCGGCCTGTGAGCCGACCATCTCAACTCCCCAGCGTGAGCCGGGGCCTGGGAGCGTCGGTACGCCCGGTCTGCGGCCGTCGGCTGCCCGCGCGGTACGGGTCGGGCCAGACGACGCCGGGGCCGTCGTACCCCTGCTCGGCGGCGGCGTGCAGGGTCCAGTGCGGGTCGTAGAGATGCGGTCGGGCCAGCGCGCACAGGTCCGTACGCCCGGCCAGGATCAGTGAGTTGACGTCGTCCCAGGAGGAGATGGCGCCGACCGCGATCACCGGCACGCCGGTCTCGTGGCGGATCCGGTCGGCGTACGGCGTCTGGTACGAGCGCCCGTACTCCGGGTGCTCCTCGGCCACGACCTGCCCCGTCGACACGTCGATCGCGTCGGCGCCGTGCGCGGCGAAGGCGCGGGCGATCTCGACGGCGTCCTCGGCCGTGTTGCCGCCCTCGGCCCAGTCGGTGGCGGAGATGCGGACGGTCATGGGCCGTTCCTGCGGCCACACCGCCCTGACGGCGTCGAAGACTTCGAGCGGGAAGCGCAGGCGCTTGGCGAGCGAGCCGCCGTAGGCGTCCGTGCGCCGGTTGGTCAGCGGGGAGAGGAAGCCGGAGAGCAGGTAGCCGTGGGCGCAGTGGAGTTCGAGGAGGTCGAAGCCGGCTCGGGCGGCCCGCCCGGCGGCCTGCGTGAACTGCTCGCGGATGTCGGTAAGTTGGGCACGGCTGAGCTCGCGCGGGGTCTGGTTGGAGGGCTTGTACGGGATCGGGGACGGCGCCACGACCGGCCAGTTGCCCTCGGGCAGCGGTTCGTCGATGCCCTCCCACATCAGCTTGGTCGAGCCCTTGCGGCCGCTGTGGCCGAGCTGCACGCCGATCGCGGTGCCCGGCGACCGCGCGTGCACGAAGTTCGTGATCCGCTTCCAGGCCTCGGCCTGTCTGCCGTTGTAGAGGCCGGTGCAGCCGGGCGTGATGCGGCCCTCGGGCGAGACGCACACCATCTCGGTCATCACCAGCCCGGCGCCGCCGAGAGCCCGGGCGCCCAGGTGGACCAGGTGGAAGTCGCCGGGGACGCCGTCGATGGCGGAGTACATGTCCATCGGCGACACCACGACCCGGTTGCGCAGGGTCAGACCGCGCAGCCGGAACGGGGTGAACATCGGGGGCGTGTCCGGCGGGCAGCCGAACTCGCGTTCCACGGCGCCGGTGAAGCGGGGGTCGCGCAGGCGCAGGTTGTCGTGGGTGACCCGGCGGCTGCGGGTGAGCAGGTTGAAGGCGAACTGGCGGGGCGGCTGGTCGAGGTAGCGGCCGAGGTCCTCGAACCACTCCAGGCTGGCGCGGGCGGCGCGCTGGGTGGAGGCGACGACGGGTTTGCGCTCCGCCTCGTAGGCCGCCAACGCCCCTTCCAGGGAGGGCTGTTCCTCAAGACAGGCGGCCAGGGCGAGGGCGTCCTCCACGGCGAGCTTGGTGCCGGAGCCGATGGAGAAGTGGGCCGTGTGGGCCGCGTCTCCGAGCAGCACGGTGTTGCCGTGCGACCAGTGTTCGTTGACCACGGTGCGGAAGGTGGTCCACGTGGAGTTGTTGGAGCGCAGGGAGCGGCCGCGAAGGGCCTCCGCGAAGATCTTCGCGCAGCTCTCTGTCGACTCCTGCGCGGGGACCTCGTCGAAGCCGGCGGCCCGCCAGACCTCCTCGCGCATCTCGATGATCACGGTGGAGGCGTCGGCCGCATAGGGGTAGCCGTGGAGTTGCATCACGCCGTGCTCGGTCTCGGCGATCTCGAACCGGAAGGCGTCGAAGGCGAAGTCGGCGGCGAGCCAGATGTACCGGCAGTGGTGCGGGGTCACATGGGGGCGGAACACATGGGAGTGGGCCGCGCGTGTGGTGCTGTTGACTCCGTCGGCGGCGATGACGAGGTCGTGCGAGTGCGACAGGCCGGAGGGCGCCTCGGTGCGGAAGCGAAGGTCCACGCCGAGAGCGCGGCACCGGCTGTGCAGTATCTCCAGGAGCCGCTTGCGGCCCAGTGCGGCGAAGCCGTGGCCTCCGGAGGTGTGGCGTACTCCCCGGTGCACGATGTCGATGTCGTCCCAGCGGACGAAGTCGGACCGCATCGCCTCGTAGACCACGGGGTCCGCGTGCTCGATGCCGCCGAGGGTCTCGTCGGAGAGGACCACGCCGAAGCCGAAGGTGTCGTCGGGGGCGTTGCGTTCCCATACGGTGATCTCGCGGGCCGGGTCGAGGCGTTTCAGCAGGGCGGCCGCGTAGAGCCCGCCCGGGCCACCGCCGACGACGGCCACCCGCAGGGGGCTCACCGTCCGCTCCATTTCGGCGGCCTCTTCTCCGTGAACGCCGCGTGGAACTCCCGGTAGTCCTCGCCGTTCATCAGCAGGGCCTGGGTCGAGGCGTCCAGTTCCACCGCGGCCGCGAGCGGCATGTCCAGCTCGGCCGTGAGCAGCGCCTTCGTCTGGGCGTACGCGAGGGCCGGGCCCTCGGCCAGGCGGTGTGCCAGCGCCCGGGCGGCCTCGTCCGCGCCGCCTTCCGCCGTCAGTTCGCTGATCAGGCCGATGCGTTCGGCCTCGGCGGCCCGGACCGGTTCGCCGAGCATGAGCAGGCGGGTGGCGTGGCCGAGGCCGACCACGCGGGGCAGCAGATAGGCCGCGCCCATGTCTCCGCCGGACAGTCCGACCCGGGTGAAGAGGAAGGCGAAGCGGGCCGAGGGGTCGGCCACCCGGAAGTCGGCGGCCAGGGCGAGGACCGCACCCGCGCCCGCCGCCACCCCGTGCACGGCCGCGATCACCGGGAACGGGCACTCCCGTACGGCCCGCACCACCTGGCCCGTCATCCGGTTGAAGTCGAGGAGCTGGGCGGTGTCCATGGCGAGGGTCGCGCCGATGATCTCGTCGACGTCACCGCCGGAGCAGAACCCGCGGCCCTCGCCGGCCAGGACCAGGGCTCGCACGGAACGCTCGCGGGACAGTTCGGCGAGCAGGTCGCGCAGGTCGGCGTAGGCGCCGAAGGTGAGCGCGTTGAGCTTGTCGGGGCGGGCGAGGGTGACCGTGGCGACGCCGTCGGTGAGGTCGACGCGCAGGTGCTGCCAGTCGGGGGTGCGGGCGGTGGAGCCGGTGAAGGGGCTCATGTCCGTGCGGCCTCCTCGTGCTCGGGCTGGGTGCGAGGTTCGAGGTGCGCTCTGCCCTTCGAAGCTATCACCCATCTTTAACTGTCGTCACGAGTGCGCGATATAAGCATGCGCGGGTGACCTGGCCCCGTCACATCCGTCACGGCTCGTCGACAGACCGGCAACGGCGGGATCGGTCGTGCGAGGCAAGCCGTTGCTACGGGTAAGCCGCCTGCCGACGGGGCCGAAGGTCCCGTACGGAGCCCGCCGGAGGACCCTGCCGACGGCGCCGTACCATTCATACGGTTGAAAGCAGGACAGCCTGCTCATGAACGGACCCGCCTTGCAAGATCGCCCCTCAGCCTCCGCCTCCTGGCGCATCGCGCTGCCGCATTCCGCCGCGGCCGTGCCCGTGGCGCGTGCTCTGGTCCGCACCGCGCTGGCCGAGCTGGAGCACGGGGCGGACTGCGACACCGCGGAGCTGCTGACGGCCGAACTGGTGGCGAACGCCGTGGAGCACACGGCCGGCGACACCCCGATAGAGCTGGTCGTGGAGCTGCTGCCGACCGGCTGCCAGGTGGAGGTGCACGACCCGGACCCGGCACCCCCGGGTCACCTCACCCAGCCGAACGCCGGGGAGCCCGACCCCTGGCAGGAGCACGGCCGCGGACTGCTGCTGATCAGGGCGCTCAGCTCGTCGTGCGGGCACCGCCCGACCGAGACCGGCAAGGCGGTGTGGTTCCGGCTGCCGGTGGTGCCGCCGCAATGGCACCCGGCGTGACGACAGGGCCCGGTGCCGCCCCGGTGCGGCACCCGGCGTGACGCTCAGGCCAGCGTCGCCACCAGCACGGCCTTGATCGTGTGCAGACGGTTCTCCGCCTCGTCGAACACGACCGAGTGCGCCGACTCGAACACCTCGTCCGTGACCTCCAGGGACTCCAGCCCGTGGGTGTCGAAGATCTCCTGCCCCACCTTCGTCCCGAGGTCGTGGAAGGCGGGCAGGCAGTGCAGGAACCTGACGTCCGCGTTCCCCGTGGCCCGCAGCACGTCCATGGTCACCGCGTACGGCGACAGCGCGGTGATCCGCTCGTCCCACACGTCCTTGGGCTCCCCCATGGAGACCCAGACGTCGGTGGCGACGAAGTCCGCCCCCCGCACGCCTTCCTCCAGCGACTCGGTGAGGGTGATCCGCGCCCCGCTGTCCACGGCGAGCGCGCGGGCCCGCTCGACGACGTCCTGCGCGGGCCAGTAGGCCTTCGGCGCGACGATCCGCACGTCCATGCCCAGCAGGGCACCGGTGACCAGGTACGAGTTGCCCATGTTGAACCGCGCGTCACCGAGGTAGGCGAAGACGATCTCCCGGACCGGCTTGGCGGTGTGCTCGGTCATCGTCAGCACGTCGGCCAGCATCTGGGTGGGGTGCCAGTCGTCGGTGAGCCCGTTGTACACGGGCACGCCGGCGTACGCGGCCAGCTCCTCCACCTTCTGCTGGCTGTCCCCGCGGTACTCGATCCCGTCGTACATCCGGCCGAGCACGCGCGCGGTGTCGCGCACGGACTCCTTGTGCCCGATCTGCGAGCCGGACGGGTCCAGGTAGGTCGTCGAGGCGCCCTGGTCCGCGGCCGCGACCTCGAAGGCGCAGCGGGTGCGGGTCGAGGTCTTCTCGAAGATCAGCGCGATGTTCTTCCCGCTCAGGTGGCGCGTCTCGGTCCCGGCCTTCTTCGCGGCCTTCAGCTCGGCGGCCAGCTCGACGAGGCCGAGGAACTCCTCCGCCGTGAAGTCGAGCTCCTTGAGGAAGTGGCGCCCGGCGAGGGCGGTGGGGACAGTCGCCATGGGGGCGCTCCAGAGGGACGGGAACAGGACGCTGGAAGTCTATACGATGTTCAGCATTTCTATACAGACCCCCTTTTCTATACGGCCGCCCTCTCCACCGGACAGCTCATGCAGCGCGGGCCACCCCTCCCCCGCCCCAGCTCGCTGCCCGGGATCTCGATGACCTCGATGCCCTGCTTGCGCAGATGGGTGTTGGTGGTGGCGTTGCGCTCGTAGGCGACGACGACACCCGGCTCGACGGCGAGGACGTTGCAGCCGTCGTCCCACTGCTCGCGCTCGGCCGCGTGCACGTCCTGGGTGGCGGTCAGGACCCGGATCTCGCTCAGCCCGAGCGCGGCGGCGATCGCGCGGTGCATGTGCTCCGGCGGGTGGTCGGTGACCTTGAGCTCCTTGTCGCCGACGCCCGGCTCGATGGTGTACGACCGGAGCATGCCGAGCCCGGCGTACTGGGTGAAGGTGTCGCCGTCGACCATCGTCATCACGGTGTCGAGGTGCATGAAGGCCCGCCGTTTCGGCATGTCGAGGGCCACGATCGACTGCGCGGAGCCCTCGGCGAAGAGCTTGTGCGCGAGCATCTCGACCGCCTGGGGCGTGGTCCGCTCGCTCATGCCGATGAGGACGGCGCCGTTGCCGATGACCAGGACGTCCCCGCCCTCGATGGTGGACGGGTAGTCGGCCTGCCCCTCCGACCAGATGTGGAAGGTCTCGTCGCGGAAGAGCGGGTGGTGGCGGTAGATCGCCTCGAAGTGGACGGTCTCGCGCTGACGGGCCGGCCAGCGCATGGCGTTGACGGCGACCCCGTCGTATATCCAGGCGGAGGTGTCCCGGGTGAAGAGGTGGTTGGGCAGCGGGGCGAGGAGGAAGTCGTCGAGGTCCATGACGTGGAAGCGCACGGAGGTCGGCTCCGGGTGCGCCTCCAGGAACTCCCGCTTGGTCATCCCGCCGACGAGGGCCTCCGCGAGTTCCCCGGCGGGCAGCGCCTCGAAGGAGGCGCGGAGGTGGTCGGTGGCCAGCGGGCCGTACTCCTTCTCGTCGAAGACGCGGTCGAGCACGAGGGAGCGGGCCGCCGGAACCTCCAGGGCCTCGGTGAGCAGGTCGCCGAAGAGGTGCACGGCGACACCGCGGTCGCGCAGGACGTCGGCGAAGCCGTCGTGCTCGGCGCGCGCCCGGCGCACCCACAGCACGTCGTCGAAGAGGAGTGCGTCCTTGTTGCTGGGGGTGAGCCTTTTGAGCTCGAGATCCGGCCGGTGCAGGATGACGCGGCTGAGCCGCCCGGCCTCGGAGTCGACATGGAATCCCATGCCTCCATCCTGACCAACGGGGGACCTCTTGACCCCTCCGTCCGCCCGGCTTTCTTGTTCTCGTCCCCTTGACGACAATTCCGTCCCAGGGTTATCGTCTGACAGACGAAAAGAGGGGGCTCGATGGCCGACATCACCCGGCGCCTCGGTTGGCGCCATCTGCGCGGTGCGCCCACGGCGCACATCCGGCACCACCGCGGCGGCAGACTGCTGCACGACGGTCCGGGGCTCAGCTTCTGGTTCCGCGCACTGACGGCCGCGCTCTCCGAAGTCCCGGTGGACGACCGCGAGTTGGCCATGACCTTCCATGCCCGTACGTCCGACTTCCAGGACGTGGCGGTGCAGGCGACGGTGACCTACCGGATCGGCGACCCGGCCCTCGCCGCCGCCCGCCTGGACTTCTCCATCGACCCGGACACCGGTGTGTGGCGGGGCGCGCCCCTGGAGCAGCTGGGCACGCTGCTCACGGAGACGGCCCAGCAGCACGCGCTCGACGTACTGGCCCGCACCCCCCTGTCCTCGGCTCTGGTGGACGGGGTGGCGGCGGTGCGCGAGCGGGTCGCGGCGGGCCTGGACGCCGAGCCCCGGCTGCCGGCCACCGGCATCGAGGTGGTCGCCGTCCGCGTGATGGCCCTGAGACCCGAACCGGAGGTGGAACGGGCCCTGCGCACCCCGGCCCGCGAACAGATCCAGCAGGAGGCCGACCGGGCGACCTACGAACGGCGGGCCGTCGCCGTGGAGCGCGAGCGGACCATCGCCGAGAACGAACTGGCCAGCCAGATCGAACTCGCCCGCCGCGAGGAGCAGTTGGTGGAGCAGCGCGGCACCAACGCCCGCCGGGAGGCGGAGGAGCACGCGGCCGCGGACGCGGTACGGGCCGAGGCGGAGGCGACACGTTCGGTACGGCTGGCCCGCGCGGAGGCCGAGGGAGCGCGCGCGGTCGGCGACGCGAAGGCCCAGGCCCAGGCCGCCTGGCTGAAGGTGCACGAGGACGTCGACGTCGCCACCCTGCACGCCCTCACCGGGACCCGGCTCGCGGAGAACCTGCCGCACATCGACAGCGTGACGATCTCCCCGGACGTGCTGACGGGGCTCCTGGCCAAGCTGGGCGCGCGGGAGCCGCAGTGAGTCTCGCCCCACGGGCCGTCCTGGTTCACCGCACCACGGAGTACGAGGAGTTGGTGGCCCACCACGGCACCCACGGCCAGGCCGCCTTCTTCCTCGCCTCCCGGGGCCGGGACATCGGGGAGGTCGCCGAACGCCATGAGCGCACCCGCCGGGCGCTCGCCGAGGTGACCTCCGCGATTCCCCTGACCTGGCGTCAGGCCCGGGTGGAGCGGGCCGACCTGGACCGCTTCCTGTTCGCCCCCGAGGACGTGGTCGTCGTGGTCGGCCAGGACGGTCTGGTGGCGAACGTGGCCAAGTACCTGTCCGGCCAACCGGTGCTGGGCATCGACACAGAGCCCGGCCGCAACCCGGGCGTGCTGGTACGCCACCGCCCGCGGGACACAGCGAAGTTGCTGACGGCGGCCGGGGCGAGCGTCGACGAGTTGACGATGGTCGAGGCTGTCGCCGACGACACGCAACGGCTGGTCGCCCTCAACGAGATCTACCTGGGCGCCGCCGGACACCAGACGGCCAGATACCGCCTGGGCCTGGAGGGCGACGGGGGTGTCGTCGAGGCCCAGGCATCCTCCGGGGTGCTGGTGGGGACGGGGACGGGGGCCACGGGCTGGCTCCGCTCCGTGTGGCAGGAGCGGGGCGGTGCCCTGCGGCTGCCGGCCCCGACGGAGAACCGCCTGCTCTGGTACGTCCGCGAGGCCTGGCCCTCCCCGGCCACCGGCACCTCCCTGACCGCCGGCGAACTCCCCGCCCCCGCCCGCCTCCGCCTCACCGTCGAGTCCGAACGGCTGATCGCCTTCGGGGACGGGATGGAGGGGGACGCGGTGGAGCTGACGTGGGGGCAGACGGTGGAGGTGGGGGTGTGCGGGGAGCGGTTGCGACTGGTGGGGTGAGGGGGTGACCGATGGGTCGCCCCCTCACCCCCTCACCCCGCTCGACCCGGCCCAGGGCTCACAGCCGTGGGTCGACCGGCTCCGACTCCAGCGCCAGCACCCCGAACACCGCCTCGTGCACCCGCCACAGCGGCTCGCCCTCCGCCAGCCGGTCCAGGGCCTCCAGGCCGAGGGCGTACTCGCGGATCGCGAGAGAGCGCTTGTGGTTCAGGAACCTCTTGCGCAGGCGGTCGAGGTTCTCCGGACGGGTGTACTCGGGACCGTAGATGATCCGCAGGTACTCCCGGCCGCGGCACTTGATGCCGGGCTGGACCAGGCGGCCCTCCGTGTCGCGGACCAGCGCGCCGAGCGGCTTGACGACCATGCCCTCGCCGCCGCGGCCGGTCATCTCCAGCCACCAGTCGACGCCCGCCCGCACCGACTCCGGGTCACCTGTGTCGACGTAGAGGCGCCGGGTGGTCTGGAGCAGGCCCGTGCCGTCGTGCTCCACCAGGCGGTCCAGCAGGGCCAGTTGCTCGTCGTGCGGGAGCCCGGCGAGGCTGCGGCCCTGGACCGCGAGGATCTGGAACGGGGCCAGGCGGACGCCGTCCAGGCCGTCCGTGGTCCAGCAGTAGCGGCGGTACGCGTCGGTGAACGCGCTTGCCGCGTCGGCCCGTTCGCGCTGGCGGGCCAGCAGGTCCGAGACGTCCACGCCCCGGTCCGCGGCACCCTGGAGCGCGGCCAGCGCACCCGGGAACACCGCGCCGGACGCGGCGCCGACGGCCGCGTACTGCGACCGCAGCAGACCCGCCGCCTTCAGCGACCACGGCATCAGCTCGGCGTCCAACAGCAGCCAGTCCGTGTCGAGTTCGTCCCACAGGCCGGCCTCGCCGATCGCCGTCCGCAGGCGGTCGAGGATCGCCTCCGTCACCGACTCGTCGTCGAAGAAGGGGCGTCCGGTGCGGGTGTACAGGGAGCCGGTCGGGCCGTCGACGCCGAAGCGCCTGCGGGCCGTCTCGGCGTCCCGGCACACCAGGGCCACCGCCCGCGAGCCCATGTGCTTCTCCTCGCACACGACCCGCTCGACCCCGTCCCCGGCGTACTGCGCGAACGCCTCCGCCGGGTGCTCCAGGAACCCTTCGACCCGCGAGGTCGCCGTCGGTGCCATGGTCGGCGGCAGGTACGGCAGCAGCCGCGGGTCCACCGCGAAGCGGCTCATGACCTCCAGGGCCGCGGCCGCGTTCTCCTCGCGGACCGCCACCCGGCCCTGGTGCCGGGTCTCGACCGCCCTGCGGCCGTGCACGTCGGCCAGGTCGAGCGGCCGCCCGTCGTGCCCACCGGGCGCTTCGGACTTCAGCGGCTTGACCGGCTCGTACCAGACCCGCTCCGCCGGTACGTCGACCAGCTCCCGCTCCGGCCAGCGCAGCGCCGTGAGCTTGCCGCCGAAGACCGCGCCGGTGTCCAGGCAGATGGTGTTGTTGAGCCAGGTCGCCTCCGGAACCGGAGTGTGGCCGTAGACCACGGCCGCCCGGCCCCGGTAGTCCTCCGCCCACGGGTAGCGCACCGGCAGCCCGAACTCGTCGGTCTCCCCGGTGGTGTCGCCGTACAGGGCGTGCGAACGGACCCGGCCGGAGGTGCGGCCGTGGTACTTCTCCGGCAGACCGGCGTGGCAGACGACCAGGCGGCCGCCGTCGAGGACGTAGTGGCTGACCAGTCCGTCGATGAACTCCCGCACCTCGGCCCGGAACTCGTCCGAGACGCTCTCCATCTGCTCGATGGTCTCCGCGAGGCCATGGGTGTGCTGGACCTTGCGGCCCTTGAGGTAACGGCCGTACTTGTTCTCGTGGTTGCCCGGCACGCACAGCGCGTTGCCCGACCTGACCATCGACATCACGCGGCGCAGCACACCGGGGCTGTCCGGACCGCGGTCGACGAGGTCACCGACGAAGACCGCGGTACGGCCCTCGGGGTGGACGCCGTCGACGTAGCCCAACTTGCCCAGCAGCGACTCGAGTTCGGCGGCACAGCCGTGGATGTCGCCGACGATGTCGAAGGGGCCGGTGAGGTGGGTCAGGTCGTTGAAGCGCTTCTCGGTGACGACGGTGGCGTGCTCGATGTCCTCGACCCCGCGCAGGACGTGCACCTTGCGGAAGCCCTCGCGCTCCAAGTGGCGTACCGAGCGGCGCAGTTCGCGGATGTGGCGCTTGATGACCCGGACCGGCATGTCGGCCCGGTCGGTGCGGCCGGCGTTGCGCTCGGCGCACACCTCCTCCGGCACGTCCAGCACGATGGCGATCGGCAACACGTCGTACTTCTTGGCCAGGTCGATGAGCTGGCGCCGGGAGTCGGACTGCACGCTGGTCGCGTCGACGACCGTGCGGCGGCCGGCGGCCAGGCGCTTGCCCGCGATGTAGTGCAGGACGTCGAAGGCGTCCTTGGTCGCGCCCTGGTCGTTCTCGTCGTCGGAGACCAGGCCACGGCAGAAGTCCGAGGAGATCACCTCGGTCGGCTTGAAGTGCCTTCGGGCGAAGGTGGACTTGCCGGAACCGGAGGCGCCGACGAGGACGACGAGGGAGAGGTCGGTGACGGGGAGAGTCCGCCCCGTGCGCTGGGTCTCGGTCATGCCGCCTTCGCCTCCTTCTCGGTCCCGATCACGGCTGTACGCAATGCGAAAACTGCCATCTGGGTGGGCGGCCCGACCTCCGGGTCGTCCGGTCCCACGGGCGTGAACTCCACGTCGTAGCCGTGCCGTTCGGCCACCGACGAGGCCCAGGCGCGGAACTCCTCGCGCGTCCACTCGAAGCGGTGGTCGCCGTGGCGGACGTGTCCGGCCGGGAGCGACTCCCAGCGGACGTTGTACTCGACGTTCGGGGTCGTCACGAGGACGGTCCGGGGGCGAGCCGCGCCGAACACCGCGTACTCCAGGGCGGGCAGCCGGGGCAGGTCGAGGTGCTCGATGACCTCGCTGAGCACGGCGGCGTCGTACCCCTTGAGCCGCTTGTCGGTGTACGCCAGGGAGCCCTGGAAGAGCTGGACACGCGAGGCCATCCGCTCCCCCATGCGGTCCAGCTTCAGCCGGCGGGAGGCGATGGTGAGCGCCCGCACCGACACGTCGACGCCGACGATCTCGGTGAACTTCGGGTCCTTGAGCAGCGCCTGCACCAACTGGCCCTGTCCGCATCCGAGGTCGAGGACGCGGGCTGCACCGGCGGCGCGCAGCGCCTCCAGGATGGCCTCGCGGCGCTGGACGGCGAGCGGGGTCGGCTTCTCCTCGGTCTCGGTCTCCGCCTCGACGGCGTTGTCGAGGTCCTCGACCTCGCTGTCGTCGGCCTCGGCGAGCCGCACCAGCTCCAGGCGTTCCATCGCCTCACGCGTCAGCGACCAGCGGCGGGACAGATAGCGGCTGGTGATCAGCTTCTGCTCCGGGTGCTCGGGCAGCCAGCCCTCACCCGCCCTGAGCAGCTTGTCGACCTCGTCGGGGGCCACCCAGTAGTGCTTGGCGTCGTCGAGGACGGGGAGCAGGACGTACAGGTGGCGCAGGGCCTCGGCGACGGTGAGCCGCGTGGACTCCAGTTCGAGGCGGACGTACCGCGAATCGCCCCACTCCGGGAACTCGGTGTCCAGCGCGACCGCGTCGACGGTCACGGTCCAGCCGAGCGGCTCGAAGAGGTTCCGTACGAGATCCGGGCCGCCGCGGGCCGGGAGCGCGGGCACCTCGATGCGCAACGGCCGTGGCTGCGACGGCAGTTCGGGCTTGGCGTTGCACACCCCGCGCATCGCGCTGGAGAAGACCGCGCTCAGCGCCACCGCGAGCAGCGAGGAGGCCGCGTAGGGGCGGTCGTTGACGTACTGCGCGAGCGCCGCGTCCGGGGCGCCGCCGCGTCCCTTGCCCTTGCCGCGCCTGACCAGCGCCACCGCGTCGACCTCCAGCAACAGCGCGGCCGTGCAGCGCTGATCGTCCGCCTCGGGGTACAGGACGTGCGCCCTGCCGTAGGAGGTGGAGAACGCCTGCGCCTTGTCGGGATGCTTGTGCAGCAGGAAGCCGAGGTCGGTGGCGGGGCGCTCGGGAGTGCCGGTGGTACTGATCGTCAGAAACATGCGAGTGGCCTCTCCGGCCGGTGGACGGTACGGGGTGCCGTGCGCGCGCGAGCCCCCAGGACGGGTGATGATCCTGGGGGCTCGGCAGGACGACGCCCCCAGCTTCGCACAGGGGCTCCGACCAGCGCCTTCGATTTACTACAGCTGCGACTGGACCTGCGCGGAGATCAGCTCCAGGTGGTCCAGGTCGTCGAGGTCGAGGACCTGGAGGTAGATCCGGCGGGAGCCCACGGCGGCGTAGCGGCCGATCTTGTCGACGACCTCGGCGGGGGTGCCGGCCAGGCCGTTGGCCCTGAGCTCCTCGACGTCGCGGCCGATCGCCGCGGCACGGCGGGCGACCTCCTGGTCGTCCTTGCCGACGCAGACCACGAGGGCGTTGGAGAAGGTGATCGCGTCAGCCGCGCGGCCCGCCTCCTGGGCGGCGGCGCGAACGCGGCCGAACTGGGTCTCGCTCTCCTCGGGGGAGGCGAACGGCATGTTGAACTCGTCGGCGTAGCGGGCGGCGAGACGCGGGGTGCGGGTCTTGCCGTGGCCGCCGATCAGCACGGGGATCTTGTTCTGGGCGGGCTTGGGCAGCGCGGGCGACTTCGTGAGCTCGTAGTGCTCGCCGTGGAAGTCGAAGGTCTCGCCGGGCTCGGTGGCCCACAGACCGGTGACGATCTCCAGCTGCTCTTCCAGGCGGGGGAACTTCTCCTTGGGGAACGGGATGCCGTACGCCGTGTGCTCCTCCTCGAACCACCCGGCGCCCAGGCCCAGTTCGACGCGGCCGCCGGACATCTGGTCGACCTGGGCGACCTGGATGGCGAGGACGCCGGGGAGCCGGAAGGTGGCGGCGGTCATCAGGGTGCCGAGGCGTATGCGCTTGGTCTCGCGGGCGAGGCCGGCGAGGGTGATCCAGGCGTCCGTGGGGCCAGGGAGGCCGTCGGCGTCGCCGGGGTTCGCCGTGGTCCCAGCGGTCCCCGCGGCCCCACTCGTCCCCGGGCGGGTGAAAATCCGGCAGCGGTGCGGGCGGGGGCTGACCGTGCCAGTGACCGGCTCCTTCGGTGATCGTTGGGTCGGCGGAGCCGGCGTGTTGTCGCCGGTGCGTGATCCGTTACCCGCGTCGGCCCCTTCGTCGGGGTCCTTGGGCCGAGGAGGCCGTCATGTCCGAAGAATCCGCGCCGCTGACTGCGGGGGCTGGGCAGCCGAAGGGGTTGCTGCAGCAGATGGAGGAGTTGATGGCGGCGCTGAACGCGGATCTGTCGGCGTTGGACGCGGATCTTCAG
The DNA here is from genome assembly GCF_040612795.1 of Streptomyces sp. NPDC006335. Taxonomy (NCBI): domain Bacteria; kingdom Bacillati; phylum Actinomycetota; class Actinomycetes; order Kitasatosporales; family Streptomycetaceae; genus Streptomyces; species Streptomyces sp. NPDC006335. The sequence continues at coordinate 29,827 of NZ_JBEXQX010000003.1, read as the reverse complement.
GGGGCCGGGGAACGGGGTGTCGCCGAGGAGGAAGTCGGCTGAGGACAGTTGTCGGCTGCGGGCTGGCGGGGGCTGGTCGCACCCGCACATCACACCGTCACCCCGCCTCCGGCAACTCCTCCGCCCGGTCCGCCAGTCTTCGCAGCATTTGCAGCACCCGGTCCCGCGACTCGTCCGCCGCGTCGATCGCCTCCATGCACTGCCAGTACGTCGTCTCGTCGTCCGCCGCGCAGGCGAGACCGACCAGGGCTATGCCCACCTCGCCGAGGAGACCGCCGAGGTAGAGAAGGGCCTGGCGGGCGTCGCCCAGTTCGGTGAGCTGGGCGGCCCGCAACTCCGCCAGGGCGATGTCGGGGCGCTCCAGGACCCCGCATCCCCGCCCCGCGAGCTCGGTCAACCCCAGGGCCTCGCCCCTCAGTTCGGGTGGCCCGGCGACCGCGAGGCGGCTCCCTATCGCCTGGGCCAGGGCCTGCGCCTGCCACACCTCCGCCATGACCTGAGGCGCCTCGCCGCCCCCGGCCAGGGCACGCCTGCTCGTCACGATGAGCCGCACCGCGTCCATCGGCTGCCCCCGTCTGTCGAGACGTACCCCGAGCACGTCCGCCCGAACTCCCTTGTCCACTACCCAGAGTGAGCTCGCTCGGAACGAAAAACCAGAGGTAGACGGAAAATTGTGGACAACAAATCGGTCTCGGAGCCAATTTTCATCACGCAGAGTGAAAGTGGACTGAATCCGTCCTCACGGTGCCGGGAACCGCCGCTCGTTGCGGTCGATCTTGGCGTCCAGCGCGGCCAGCGGATCGACACCGAGGACCGAGCACAGCTGGAGCAGATACGCGAGTACGTCGGCGATCTCGTCCGTGACGCGGTGCGCGGTATCGGGGTCCTCCATGACCCGCTGCGACTCCTCCGGGGTCAACCACTGGAAGATCTCGACCAGTTCGGAGGCCTCCACGCTGAGCGCGGCGACGAGGTTCTTGGGGGTGTGGTAGGGCTGCCAGTCGCGCGCCGCCGCGAAGTCGGCCAGTCGGCGCTGGAGTCTGGCCACGTCGAGAGGTTCTGTCACGGCTCCAGGTGTACCACCGTGACCCCGTCCGTCCCGGCGGCCCACGAGGCGTCGCTGACCGCGCCGACGAGCCGGATGTGTCCGCGGTCGCACATCCGCACGGCCAGCCGCAGCAGTTCGGTCCGCTGCCGCGGATCCAGGCCGCGGTCGAGGTTGTCGGCGAGCACGGTGAGCGTCTGCATCGCCGCGGGCACCTCGCCGGCCGGGTCGACCTCCAGCACCCCGGGCCCGGTCAGCAGCACCGTCGCGAGGGCGAGGTACCTCAACTCGCCGTCGCCCAGCCGCCCGAGCTCCGTCCGGCTGCCGTCCCCGCGGTCGAGCAGGGCCCGGACCGTCCCGGCGGGCACGGCTTCGGCGAGCACGTCGGCGACCGGTCCCGCGCATCCGGCGCGCACCGCGGCGACGAGCTGCGCGTGCCGTCGGCCGCACTCCGCGCGGGTGCGCCACAGGACGTCGGCGAGGTTGTCGCAGCCGCCGAGCAGCCGTCCGGAGCCGGTCGGCACGGGCAGGCGCATGCGTCCGGGCCGTGGGTCGCAGCCGAAGACGGAGCGCAGGGCGACGACCATCTGCTCGCCGGCGGCGAGGACGCGCCGCTGTCCGTCGGTCTTGCCTGCCACGCGCAACGGCAGGAGAGCGGTGCCGAGCCGGTCGTCCGGGAGCGGAGCACGGGTGACCGGGGCACTGCCGGCGGTGTGCCAGGCGGCCTGCACGGCCCGGCGGGAGGGGTCGCGCAGGGCGGTCTCCAGCAGGACGAGCCCGCCGGACGTCAACCGCTCCCCCACGATGCGCAGTTCGGGCTCGGCCTGGACGGCGACATCGAGCCGGACCGGACCCTCGGGCCCGTCCGCCGTGCAGCCGATCCGGAAACCGCGGCGGCGCTGCGCGTCGGGGCGGGCCCGGTCGGGGACACAGGCGGCGGGCCGGGGGAACGCCTCACCGAGGCTCGCGCCGCCACCGAGCCGCGCGAGTGACTCGTACGCCCTGAACGCGCTCGTCTTGCCGCTCCCGCTGGGTCCGGCGAACAGAGTCAGTGGCCCGAGCGGCAGTCCGGCCCGCCGGTGCCCGGCGTACGCGGAGAGCCGCAGCTCGGTGAGGCAGGGCCGGTCGGGCCGGCCCCCACCCCCCGGCGAGAACTCCGTGAGCGGAGGAGCCGACTGAGCCGGCACGACGGAGGAGTCGGGGGACGCGCGCATATCCGGACCGTAGGGCTCCGCCGCCGGGCGAACCGTTCCTCCCCGGCGGCCTTCCTACGAACGAGCGAACCTCCCCCGGTCTCAGACCCCAGGCATCCCCGCGCTCTCCATCAGGCCGGTCACCTCGGTCCCGGCCGGGGTGAGCAGGAACACGTTCCGGTCCACCCGGTGCATCCCGCTGGCCAGCCCGAACACGACACCCGTACTGAAGTCGAGGACCCGCTTGGCGACCTCCGTCTCCGCGCTGGTGAGGTCGAGCAGGACCGGGATGCCCGCCATCAGGGTCTCGGCGACCTCGCGGGCGTCCGCGAAGACGTTGATCCGCAGGACCACGAAACGGCGCCGGGCCTCGGTCTCGGCCTCCGGCATGGACCGGTGGTCGACCGCGGACGGCCACGCGTCCCGTCCCCGCAACGGAACGACCTGGGCGAGCCCCTCCCACTGTTCATCGGTGACGTCGTACCTGTTCACCGGCTCCCCCCGCTCCGACTCGCCTTCATTGCCTGCACCGGCCAATTCTTACGCCAAGTCACCCGTTCGGCCCAACAGCGACACGGTCCGCGACCGTCACGGCGGTCACATCACCCCGACCTCAGCCGCGGACGAAAGGGTCTTACCCCCCTCACACCGGACTCTTGGCCTCCGACGGAGGGCCCTTCACCAGGCCCGATTAGCGTCCGGTGCCGTGCTCCTGGCAGATACCCGACTGTCGGCGCCCGGCCGACCGACCCAGCCGGCGGTGCCCACCGCCCCGGAAACCCCCACGCAGTGGCATCGCGTCCTGACGCTGCTCGCCGACGTCAGCCTCTTCATCGGCACGCGCGAGGTGTGGACCCAGGCGGCCACCCACCGGCCCGCCGTGGCCGCGGTCATCTCGGTCTGCTACGCCTCGATCCTCGTCTGCGGGGTCCTGGCCCTGGTGGTGCGCGGCCGGCGGTCCCTCGCGCGCGTGGACCTGTGCGTGCTGGTCACGGGTCTGACGCTCGCCGTGTGCGCGTTCGTCCTGTTCCACCGCGGCTCCGACGAGTCCGTCCTCACCGCCCAGGCGGCCCGCGACCTGGTCGCCGGGCACGGCATCTACGGCCGTCCCTGGCCCTGGCTCTTCGGCGGCGACGGCATCGCGCTCACCCCGACCGTGACGGGCGGCTACGACTACACGTACGGCTACCCCCCGCTCGCCCCGCTGCTGACCGCCCCGCTGCTCTGGCTCGGCCACGGGGGCCTGCCGGCCATAGCGATGAGCACGGGCGCGCTGCTGATCGGCACGGTCGTGCTGTGGTGGCTGCTGCCGGTGCCCTGGCGGTCGGCGGCGACCATGACGTGCCTCGGCTTCTCGATGATCACGATGTACGGCCGTCTCGGCTACCCGGCGATCCTGGCGTTGGCGCTGCTGGTGCCGGTGGTGGTGCGCTGGCCCCGGATCGGCCGGGGCGGGCGGCTGGGTCCGGCCGGGCTCGCGCAGGCGGCCTGTCTGGGCGCGGCGTGCGCGGCGCAGCAACTGCCGTGGTTCCTCGCGCCGTTCCTGCTCGCCGGGATCTACGCGGTGCGGCGCGGGGAGCTGGGCGGGCGTGAGGCGGGCCGGGTGGTGCTCAGGCTCGCCGGGGTCGCCGCCACCGTATGGCTGTTGATCAACACGTACTTCGTCGTGAGCCAGCCGGTCGCCTGGCTGAAGGGGATCGCGCTGCCGCTCATCCAGGGGGCGGTGCTGCACGGCCAGGGTCTGGTGGGGGTGTCGCTGTACCTGACCGACGGCAGCGACCGGCTCGACTGGTACGGGTACGCGAGTCTGCTGCTGCTCGCCGGGCTGCTGGCGCTGTTCGTGCTCTTCGTGCGCCGCCTCGGTCCGGCGGCGACCGTGCTGCCGTGGCTGGCGTTCTGGCTGGCGACCCGTTCTCAGGACGGGTACTACCTGATGATGACCCCGCTGTGGCTGGCGGCGGCGGTCACCGCGCCCGCGTCCGAGTTCGCGGCGGCCTGGCAGCCGTTCGCACGCCGGCTCACCGGCCCGCACCGGCGTCCGGCGCGGATCGCCGCGGCCGTCCTGCTGCTGAGCCCGGCGCTCGCGAGCGCGGCGCTGGCGGCCACCGGCTCGCCGCCCCTGCGCATGGAGGTCACCTCGGTGCGACACGACGCGCGCACGCTCTCCCGTCTGACCCTGCGGGTCACCAACACGGACGACGACGCCCTCACCCCCCACTTCACCCTCACCCGGGGCCAGGGCATGTACCCGTACTTCTCGGTGCTGCGGGGTCCGGCCACGCTGCCCGCCCACGCGACGGCGACCTACGAACTGCGGCCGCCCGAGGGGACGTACGCCCTCCCGACGGCGGGTCAGCGGGTCCGGCTCCGGGTGTTCACGTCCTCGCCGCAGACGCTGTCGAGCACCTACGTCACGCTGCCGACCGCTTGAAGCGGAGCGTGGCGGTGACCGTGGTCAGGCCGCGGATCATGCCGAGCTGGTTCCAGCCGAGGCCGAACTGGTCGCGGTCCACCGAGAACTCGGCGTGCAGCGTGAGCGCGTCCGCGCTCGCGTCGGCGAGCCGGGCGGTGAAGGACTGGGGGCGGCTGATGCCGCGCGCGGTGAGCTGGCCGATCACGTGCACCTGGTCGCCGTCGCGCAGTTCGGCGCTGCGCACCGCGAAGGTGATCTCGGGGTGGTTCTCGACGTCGAAGAAGTCGGACCCGCGCAGGTGTGCGTCGCGCTTGGCGTTCTTGGTGTCGAGGGAGGCGGCGTCGAGGGTCACGGTGCCGACGGCGGACCCGTCGGCCCGCACCTCGCCCTGACCGTCCACGGTGGTGAAGGCGCCCTTCACGGTGACCAGGCCCCACATCGTCCTGTGCTTGAGCGCGACGGTGGTGGCGGTCCGGTCGAGCTGCCAGGTCCCGGTTTCGACGGCGACGGTCATGATCCCTCACTCCTGTAGTCCAAATTTGGATGACAGCACGCTAGCTCATACTCCAAATTTGAACAACAGCTACACTCGAAGCATGGCCGATCCGTCCGAATGTCCCGCCACGTCCGGTGGACTCCTGCCCCCTGAGCTGCACGCATGGATGCTGATGCTGGCCGCGACGGGAGCCGTCGAGCAGGAGCTGCGCTCCGTCGTCAAGGAACGGCTGGACGTCTCGCACGACGAGTTCCTGGTCCTGTGCCTGCTCGCCGCGGACCCCGGCCAGGCCGTGCGCATGACCCGGATCGCCGAGCTCCTGGGCCGCCCGAAGACCCGCCTCACCTACCAGATCGCCTGCCTCCAGCACGCCGGTCTGGTCACCCGCAAGTCGGTCTGCGGCGACAAGCGGGGCATCGAGGTCGCCCTCACCGAGAAGGCCCGCGGGCTGCTCAAGGAGGCCTCCGAGGCACTCGCCGAGACGGTCAAGGAGGCCCTCGGGCGCTTCATGGGCCCCGCCCAGCGCCAGGCGATGTGCGCGCTGATGCCGGACATCACCGCGGAGACGACGGCGGAGTAGTCGGGCGGGGCAGCGGCGGGCCAGTACCTCCGGAACACCGGGTGACCGAGCCCCCCCCCGGGGGCGCGGGGAATCGCGCGAGCGGCCGCGACGAGAGCCGCGGCCGCCCACGAACCTCAGACCGCCAGTTCCATCAGCGCCGCCCTGGCGCGTGCCACCCGGGACCGGACCGTCCCCACCGGACACCCACTCACCACCGCCGCCTCCTGGTACGACAGCCCCAGCATCTGCGTGAGCACGAACGCCTCCCGCCGCTCCTCGGACAACGCCCCCAGCAGATCCAGCAGCGCTATCCCGTCGTCGAACCCGGGCACGCCCCGGGGCTGGGCCCGCTCCACCGCGTCCTGCCAGTCCGCACCGTCGTACCGGCGGGGCCGAGCCGCGGCGTGCCGGAAGCCGTCGATCACCGCGCGGCGGGCGATGGACAGCAGCCAGGCCCGCGCCGAGGACCGCCCCTCGAACCGGTGCAGGCTGCCGAGCGCCCGCAGAAACGTGTCCTGGGCCAGGTCGTCCACGGCCTGGGGGTCGGCGCAGAGGTAGGAGACATAGCGTAGGACGTCAGGGTGCAGCGCGCGTACGAACTGGTCGACGGCCTCGCTGTCACCGGCGCGGGCGGCGAGTGCCCAGGCGGTGGCGGAGGCGTCTGCGGACTCCCGTCGGGCGCGGAGGTCGGCCGGGGCGGGCAGGGCGGAAGTGATCACCAGGTGTCCTTCTCGGGTCAGCCGTGATCCGGATCGCCGCCTGTGCGCGCGGGGGCGCGGGGCGGTCCGGCGAGGAGATACGGCCGTACGGCGCCGACGTGGATGTGGACACGGGCGTGCTCGTACGGCCGATGACCGGGCCGCGCAGGGGCGGCCCGGTGCACTGGCTGTCGTCAGGCGACAGCGATCCCCTGCGGCGGACCGCGATGGCTGATCGCGTGGACGAGAAGCAGAAGCCGCGGCGCCCGCTGCGAACGGGGCCGGCGCACCCGCAGACGCGGGCGGTGCGGGGTGGCGGGCAGGGCGAGCAGCAGCCGCAGCGGGGCGACCAGCCGCGCCGCGACAGCCCGCAGGATGCGGAACGCGGCCCGCTCGCCGTACGCCAGCCACAGGCCGGTGAGGAGCGCGGCGAGCAGATGGGCGGCGTACATCCCGAACGGCACGAGGAAGGAGAGGGCGCCCACACCCGACGAGGTCCCCATGGGTGCCGTATCGAGGGAGTCCATGCCACTCATGTGCATGGACTCCATGTGCATTCCGCCCATGTCCTGCGCCGCCGCTGTGGGCTGTGCGAGGGAGAACGCCGAGTGGAGGGCCGTCTGGGCTCCGACCACGACGGCCACGATCAGCGGCAGCCCGCGTTCACGGCCGGCCAGACACCAGCCCGCGCACCCGGTCACGACCAGGCCCGCGGCCAGTGTCCAGCCCGGCACGTCGGCGCCGGACATGAGGACGTGGCCCAGGGCGGCGAGCAGCACGCAGACGGCCGCGAACACCGCGGCCCTGACTGTGCGTGCGCACCACCCTGCTGTCATGGCGCCTCATCCTCCCATCCGCGCACCGGTCTTCACCCGTGGGTACGGAAATCCGCGGGTTCCCCCTCAGCGCGTACGGCGGCTCCGTACGACGGCGAGGGCACCGGCCGCAAGCCCCAGGACGCCCACGACCAGACCGGCGACGCCGAGTCCGCGGGCGGTGGAGTCGCTCGCGGAGGCCTCGGGGGTGGCCGTCGACGTCTTCGCGGCGGCGGACGAGCTGCCGCCGGCCGGGGTCAGTTTCAGGACCGGCGCCGGGTTCTCCGGCTCCTCGTCGCCCGGGGCGGTCTCCTCGATCCAGCGGACGACCTTCCCGTCGGAGTAGGTCTGGAGGGTCTTGAAGGGCAGCCGGGCGGTGTCGTCGGGCAGTTGGCCGAAGGCGACGTCGAAGTCCTCGTACTGGCCCGGGGCGATCCTCCCGCCGGTCCAGGTGATCTCGGAGACCGCGTCGGTGATCGTGCCGTCGTCCGTCTTGACCGGCGTCCTGAGCTTGGTGTCGGTGACCTTGGCGGTCCAGCCGTCGTGCGGGGAGACGAGCACGCCGAGCAGGGGGTGGTCGGTGGGCAGGAAGAGCTGGACCTTCGTGGTGCTCGCGGTGTCGCTCTCGTCGGGCACGCGGAAGGTCAGGGCGCCGTCGGTGGCGCCCTTGGCGTAGCTGTCGGGGTGGACGGTGACGTGCGCGGAGGCGACGCCCGCGGCGGTGAGGACGGCGGAGGCGGCGAGGACGGTGCCGAGGCCGGCGCGGCGCAGGGCAGTGCGTGTCGAGGACATGGGTGAGGGATCTCCGTACTGACAGAAAAGGGATGGAGGGGTCAGATCGGGTACGGGATCGTCGTGGGCGGTCCGCGCCGGTGGACCGTGTGGCGGAGCAGGAGGGGGCGGGGGGCACGCGGGGCGTCGGCGGGCGGGCGCACCGGGTCCGGGGCGACCGGACGGCCGTACCCCTGCCACCAGGCCGCGAGGCCGGGGACGAGGGCGACGGCCCGGCGCAGCAGCGACCACACAGCCGCCTCGCCGCGCCGTAGCCACCAGGTCAGCAGGAGGGCGGCCGACAGGTGGGCCGCGGTGGCGTGCGGAGTGAGGGCGTGGACGTTCGTGTGGGTCATGCGCATGCCGTGCATGACCATCACGGTGTGCGGACGCGCCGCGCCGAAGGCCAGATGCAGTCCGCCCTGGGAAGTGAGCGTCGCCCCGCCGATGGCTCCGAGTGACCGTTCCCGGCCGCCGAGCAGCCACCCGGCGACGAACACCGGCACGAAACCGGCGGTCTGCGTCCACACCGGCGGCGCCATGCCGGTCGCCAGGGTGTGTCCCCCGGCGGCCAGCAGCACGCAGAGCGCGGCGAACACCGCCGCGCGCAGGCTCCGGACCGCAGGGGACGCCCTCATGGCGACTGATACTCCCACGTGTGGTCCGGCCCCCACGCGGGGGTTCGGTCAGTAGATGTCCCGCACATAGCGCTTGTCGGTGGCGAGTTGTTTCACGTAAGCCGCCGCGCCCGCCTCGTCCAGGCCGCCGTGCAGCACCGCGATGTCCCGGAGCGCCTGGTCTACGTCCTTCGCCATGCGGGAGGCGTCGCCGCACACGTAGAAGTGGGCGCCGTCCTGGAGCCAGGACCACAGCAGCGGGCCGTGTTCGCGCATCCGGTCCTGGACGTAGACCTTGGCGCGCTGGTCGCGGGAGAAGGCGGTGTCCAGTCGGGCGAGGGTGCCGTCCGCGAGGAAGCCGGTCAGCTCGTCCTCGTAGTAGAAGTCGGTCGCCCTGTGCTGTTCGCCGAAGAACAGCCAGTTCGGGCCCCGGTGGCCGAGGGCCCGGCGCTGCTCCAGGAAGCCGATGAAGGGTGCCACGCCGGTGCCGGGGCCGACCATGACCATGGGTGTGGCGGAGTCGGTCGGCGGGCGGAAGTGCGGGGAGCGCTGGACGTGGACGGGCACCGGGGTGTCCGCGGCGGCGTCGGCCAGGAAGGGTGAGCAGACGCCCTGGCGGGGCCTGCCGTGCAGGTTCTCGTAGCGCACGACGGAGACGGTCAGCGAGACGAGGTGCGGGTCGGTCAGCGGGCTGGACGATATGGAGTACAGGCGCGGCTGGAGGCGTCCGAGGGTCTGCGCCCACTCCTGCGGGCGGGCCTGCACGGCGTACTCCGTGATCACGTCCACGGCCTGCCTGCCCCAGCCCCACTTGGCGAGCTCGTCCTTGTTGTCCGGACGCAGGAGCTTCTTCAACTCCCGTGGGTCCCGGGTGCGTTCGGCGACGAACCGGAGCAGGCCCGGGGTGATCCTGGTGATGTCGAGGTGGCGCAGGAACGCCTCGCCGAGCGCGACCTCGCCCACCCCGTTCAGGTCCACCGCGGCCCCGGCGTCCAGACCGGTGACCGCGAGCCACTCCTCGACCAGGTCGGCCGAGTTGAGCGGCCGGATGCCCAGGGCGTCGCCGGCCTCGTACAGCAGCGGCCTCTCGCCGTCCCGGGTGTCGAAGGTGAACCTGCGGACCTCCTTGCCGGCGCCGGGCAGGCTCAGCAGACGGTTGCCGGTGAGGCGGGCGAGGACGGGGGCGGTCTTCTTCGGACGGGGCGGGGTGACGGAGGGGGCCGGAGCGGTCGGCGGGGCGACGGAGGGAGCCGGCGCGATCGCCGAGGTGACGGAGGGTGCCGTAACGGTCGGCGAGGTGACGGAGGGAGCCGTGGCAGTCGCCTGGATCACGGCGGGAGCCGCCCCCTGCGCGCCGGGCGTCGGTGTGTCGGTCAGCGCCGTCAGCACCTGGTCCAGCCACCCGTGCGCCGCGTCCTCGAAGTCCGGCTCGCAGTCCGTGCGCGGGGCCAGCCGCAGTGCGCCCAGTTCGTCGAGGCGCTGGTCGAGTCGGCGACCGTGCCCGCAGAAGTCGTCGTACGACGAGTCGCCGAAGGCCAGGACCGCGTACCGGCGGCCCTCCAGGCGGGGGGTGCCGGGGTCGGCCAGGGTCTCCCAGAAACCGCTGCCGTTGTCCGGGGCGTCACCGTCGCCGAAGGTGCTGGTGATCAGCAACAGGTCGGCGCCGGGCGGCAGTTCGCCGAGGTCGGCCTCGTCCATGCCGAGCAGGGAGGCGGGGTGGCCGACCGTCTTGAGCCGCTCGGCGGTGGCGACCGCGAACTCCTCGGCGTTGCCGGTCTGCGAGGCCCACAGGATGACGACCTCACGACGTGACAGTGTGGCCGAAGGCTGTGTGGCCGCCGCCCGGGAGTACATCCCGGCGAGTGTGCCGTTCACCCACAGTGCGTGCTCGGGGCTGAAGGGCGCGTCGGGCGGCAGCACCGGCACCCCGGGCGCCCCGGCGGGGACCCCGGCGAGGAAGCCCACCAGGTACTGACGCTCCTGCGCGGTGAGGACGGGCGGCGGTGCGGGGTCGAGGCCGAAGACGGACGCGGCTGTGGAGGCGGAGGGTGCAGCCGCAGCGGCCTCCAGCGCGGCCGCCGGAAACGGGGCCGGAGCCACCGCGGCCGCCGGAGTCCGGACCGTCACCGGCGTGGGCACCCGCGTCAGCGACACCGCGCACACCTTGAACTCCGGCTGGAACGACAGCGGATCGACGGCGTCGCTCGTCACCGCGTTGACGCTCAGGTACTCCCCGAACAGGTCGTTCCAGTGGAAGGGCGCGAAGCAGCACCCCGGCCGCACCCGGTCCGTCACCACGGCCGGCAGCACGGCCCGCCCGCGCCGCGAGGCCACCTCGACGGAGTCACCGTCGACGACCCCCAGGGCGGACGCGTCCTGCGGATGCAGCTCCACGAAGGGCCCGGGGTTCAGCTTGTTGAGCTTCGCCACCTTCGCCGTCTTGGTCAGCGTGTGCCACTGGTGCTGGAGCCGCCCGGTGTTCAGGACGAACGGGTAGTCGTCGTCCGGCATCTCGGCCGGCGCGATGTGCGGCCGGGCGTGGAAGACACCGCGCCCGCTCGCCGTCGGGAACCTCAGCGAACCGTCCTGCGCCACGTACCGGATCGGGTTCCGGTCCGGCCCGTCCGCCGACGCCGCGGGCCACTGCACCGGCGTCTCGCGCAGCCGCTCGTACGAGACCCCGCGCAGGTCCCATCCCGTCTTCGGGTTCCAGGCCCGCTTGATCTCCTCGAAGACGTCCTCGGCACTGTCGTACGAGAACCCCTTCTCGTACCCCATCTCCCGGGCGACGGCGGCGATGATCCGCCAGTCGGCCATCGCCTCGCCGGGCGGGTCGGCCACCGCCGGGGTCAGCGTGAGGTTGCGCTCGCTGTTGACGAAGACGCCCTCGCCCTCCGTCCACAGCGCGCCCGGGAGCACGACGTCGGCGTACGCGTTGGTCTCGGTGTCGGCGAAGGCGTCCTGGGTGACGACGAACTCGGCGGCCTCCAGGCCCTCGATGACCGTGCGGCGATTGGCGACGGAGGCGACCGGGTTGGTGCAGATGATCCAGCAGGCCTTGATCTCGCCCTCGGCCATCTTCTGGAACATCTCGACCGTGCCCTTGCCGACGCCGTCGGCGCGCAGGGTGCCCGGGGGCAGCTCCCAGAGGTCCTCCATGAAGGCCCGCTCCTCGTCGACGAGGACGGACCGCTGGCCGGGCAGCCCGGGGCCCATGTAGCCCATCTCGCGGCCGCCCATGGCGTTGGGCTGGCCGGTGAGCGAGAAGGGCCCGCTGCCGGGGCGGCAGAGGGCGCCCGTGGCGAGGTGCAGGTTGACCAGGGCGTTGGTGTTCCAGGTGCCGTGGGTGGACTGGTTGAGCCCCATGGTCCACAGGCTCATCCACTCGCCGGCCGAGCCGATCAGCCGGGCCGCCTCCCGGATGTCCTCCTCGGCGAGGCCCGTCACGCCGGCCACCGCGGCGGGCGTGTAGTCGGCGAGGAACTCCGGCATCGCCTCCCAGCCCTCGGTGTGGGCGGCGATGAAGTCCGGGTCGGTGTCGCCGTTCTCGTGCAGCAGGTGGAGCAGGCCGTTGAGCAGCGCGAGGTCGGTGCCCGGCTCGATCTGGAGGAACAGGTCCGCCTTCGCGGCCGTGGCGGTGCGCCGCGGGTCGACGACGATCACCTTGGCGCCCGCCGACTTCACGCGCTCCATCATCCTGAGGAACAGGATGGGGTGGCAGTCGGCCATGTTGGAGCCGATGACGAAGAACAGGTCGGCCTTCTCGAAGTCCTGGTACGAGCCGGGCGGGCCGTCCGCCCCGAGCGAGAGCTTGTAGCCGGTGCCGGCGCTCGCCATGCACAGCCGGGAGTTCGACTCGATCTGGTTGGTGCGCAGGAATCCCTTGGCGAGCTTGTTCGCCAGGTACTGGGCCTCCAGGCTCATCTGCCCGGACACGTAGAGCGAGACCGCGTCGGGACCGTGCTCGTCGACGATCTCCCGCAGCCGCCGGGCCGTCTCGGTGATCGCCACGCCGACGGCTTCCGGCACCGGCTCCTCGCCCCGCTCGGGGCGCACCAGGGCCGTGGACAGCCGCCCCGGCGCCGCGAGCAGGTCGGCGGTGGTCGCGCCCTTGGTGCAGAGCTTGCCGAAGTTGGCGGGGTGCTCCTTGTCGCCGGACGCCTTCAGGACCGTACGCCGTCCGTCCGGGCCCGTTCCGATGTCGAGGACCAGGCCGCAGCCCACGCCGCAGTACGAGCAGACCGTCCGCACCACGGGCGCGCCTCCTGACCTCGGCCGATTCGATCTCCACCGACCGTACGAAACACCCATTACACAGATGTCTCCCGAGCCGTTCATCAGGGGTTACACCGCCCGCACACCTGACCGGGCAGTGTTGTGAGCGCCTTCACGCAGCGGAGAGGGCCCGGATCTGACGCGACACAGACTTGGAACGGTTCCATTTCTTGAACCATTCGTGTTTGTGGGGGTAGGTTGGTCCCCATGACCGCCCCCCAGCTTCCGAACACCGCCGCTGAGCTGCGCGGTGCCGGCCTGCGGGTGACGGCCGCGCGCGTCGCACTGCTCGAGACCGTCCGGGCCGGTGACCACCTCGCGGCCGACGCGATCGCCACGGGAGTGCGCGACCGTCTCGGCCACATATCCCTCCAGGCCGTGTACGAGGCCCTGCACTCGCTCACCGCGGTCGGCCTCGTGCGCCGCCTCGAGCCGCCCGGCAGCCCTGCACGGTTCGAGGGACGGGTCGGGGACAACCACCACCACCTGGTCTGCCGGTCGTGCGGGACCGTCGCCGACGTCGACTGTGCCGTCGGTCACGCGCCCTGCCTGACAGCTTCCGACGACCGCGGCTTCTCGATCGACGAGGCCGAGGTCATCTACTGGGGCCTGTGCCCCGCCTGTTCCGCCCAAAGGCTTACTTCAGCACCGTGATCCACCAGTTCGGAAGGACTCAAATTGTCTGAGAACCACGACGCCATCGTCACCGACTCCAAGCCCGAGGGCACCGGTGGCTGCCCGGTCGCGCACGGGCGTGCCGCGCACCCCACCCAGGGCGGCGGCAACCGCCAGTGGTGGCCGGAGCGACTGAACCTGAAGATCCTCGCCAAGGACCCCGTCGTGGCGAACCCGCTCGGTGCGGACTTCGACTACGCCGAGGCGTTCCAGGCCCTCGACCTGGACGCGGTGAAGCGGGACATCGCCGAGGTGCTCACCACCTCCCAGGACTGGTGGCCGGCCGACTTCGGCAACTACGGCCCGCTGATGGTCCGGATGGCCTGGCACAGCGCCGGCACCTACCGCATCAGCGACGGCCGCGGCGGTGGCGGTCGTGGCCAGCAGCGCTTCGCGCCCCTGAACAGCTGGCCGGACAACGGCAACCTGGACAAGGCCCGCCGTCTGCTGTGGCCGGTCAAGAAGAAGTACGGCCAGTCCATCTCCTGGGCCGACCTGATGATCCTCACGGGCAACGTGGCGCTGGAGACGATGGGCTTCGAGACCTTCGGCTTCGGCGGCGGCCGCGCCGACGTCTGGGAGGCCGACGAGGACGTCTACTGGGGTCCCGAGACCACCTGGCTCGACGACCAGCGCTACACCGGCGACCGTGAGCTGGAGAACCCGCTCGGCGCCGTCCAGATGGGCCTCATCTACGTCAACCCCGAGGGCCCCAACGGCAACCCGGACCCGCTGGCCGCGGCCCGCGACATCCGTGAGACCTTCCGCCGCATGGCGATGAACGACGAGGAGACCGTCGCCCTCATCGCCGGTGGTCACACCTTCGGCAAGACCCACGGCGCCGGTCCCGCCGACCACGTCGGCAACGACCCCGAGGCCGCCTCCATGGAGGAGCAGGGCCTGGGCTGGAAGTCCACCTACGGCACCGGCAAGGGCGGCGACGCCATCACCTCCGGTCTCGAGGTCACCTGGACCACCAAGCCCACCCAGTGGAGCAACGACTTCTTCGACATCCTCTTCGGCTACGAGTGGGAGCTCACCGAGTCCCCCGCCGGCGCCAAGCAGTGGGTGGCCAAGGACTCCGAGGAGATCATCCCGGACGCCCACGACCCGTCGAAGAAGCGTCGGCCCACGATGCTCACCACCGACCTCTCGCTGCGCTTCGACCCGATCTACGGCGAGATCTCGAAGCGATTCCACGAGAACCCGGACCAGTTCGCGGACGCCTTCGCCCGCGCCTGGTACAAGCTGACCCACCGTGACCTGGGCCCGAAGTCCCTGTACCTCGGCCCGGAGGTCCCCGCCGAGACGCTGCTGTGGCAGGACCCGCTGCCGCAGGCCGAGGGCGAGACCATCGACGCCGCCGACATCGCGGCCCTGAAGGCCAAGGTCCTGGAGACCGGCCTCACGGTCTCGCAGCTCGTGTCCACCGCGTGGGCCTCGGCGTCGACCTTCCGCGGCAGCGACAAGCGCGGCGGTGCCAACGGCGCCCGCATCCGCCTGGAGCCGCAGCGCGGCTGGGAGGTCAACGACCCCGAGCAGCTCGCCCAGGTGCTGCGCGTCCTGGAGGGCGTCCAGGCCGAGTTCAACACCGGCGCCAAGAAGGTCTCCCTGGCCGACCTGATCGTCCTCGCGGGCGCCGCGGCGGTCGAGAAGGCCGCCAAGGACGCCGGCTACGCCGTGGAGGTCCCCTTCACCCCGGGCCGTGTGGACGCGACCGAGGAGCACACCGACGTCGAGTCCTTCGCCGCGCTTGAGCCGGTCGCGGACGGCTTCCGCAACTACGTAGGCAAGGGCAACCGTCTGCCGGCCGAGTACCTGCTGCTCGACAAGGCGAACCTGCTCACCCTGAGCGCCCCCGAAATGACCGTCCTCGTCGGTGGTCTGCGGGTCCTCGGCGCCAACCAGGGCGGCACGGCGCACGGCGTCTTCACCGACCGTCCGGGCGTCCTGAGCAACGACTTCTTCGTCAACCTGCTCGACCTGGGCACGACGTGGAAGTCCACCTCGGAGGACCAGACGGCGTTCGAGGGCCGTGACGCGGAGACCGGCAAGCTGAAGTGGACCGGCACCCGTGCCGACCTGGTCTTCGGCTCCAACTCGGAGCTGCGCGCGCTCGCCGAGGTCTACGCGAGCGACGACGCGAAGGAGAAGTTCGTGAAGGACTTCGTCGACGCGTGGGTCAAGGTCTCGAACCTGGACCGCTTCGACCTGGTCTGAGCATCCGCGTGAGGCAGGGGCCGGTCCGCTCGGACCGGCCCCTGTGCCATGTCTAGCCGAGCGTGGCGACGAACTTCCCGAGCCGCGCGATCCCCTCGCGCAGTTCCTCGGCCGAGGCCGCGTAGGACAGCCGTACGTGCGTGTCGGCGGTGCCCACCCCGAAGTCCCGCCCGGGCGTGAGCGCCACCTGCGCCTCCTGAAGCGCCCGGCCGCAGAACTCCCACGAGGTGAGCCCGGTACCGCTCACGTCGAAGTAGACGTAGAACGCCCCGTCGGGCTCCACGGGCACCGGCAGCCCGATCTGCGCGAGCCCGTCGAGGACGAGGGCCCGCCGCCGCCCGAACTCGGCCCGCCGCTCCTCGCACACCGCGAGCGACTCGGGTGTGAAGCACGCGAGCGCGGCGTACTGGGCCGGGGTGGACGCGCAGATCATGTAGTTCTGGGCCAGCCGCTCCAGCGCGGGCACCAGCGCCTCGGGCACCACGCACCAGCCCAGCCGCCAGCCGGTCATCCCGAAGTACTTCGAGAAGCTGTTGATCACGACGGCTTCCGGGTCGTACGACAGCACACTGCGCGGTGGCCGCCCCTGCTCGTCGTGGTCGCCGAGGTCGAGGTAGATCTCGTCGACGATCCGCCACGCGTCCCGCTCCCGGGCGAGCTCGCAGATGGCCGCCAGCTCCTCGGCCGGGACGGAGGTGCCGGTCGGGTTGGAGGGGCTCGCGACCATGATCCCGCGAGTGCGGTCCGTCCAGTACGACCGCACGGAGGCCGTGTCCAACTGGTACCGCGACCCGGCGCTGGTGGGCACGAGCGTGACCCGCGCCCCGAAGCTCTCGGCGATCTGCCGGTTGCAGGGGTACGAGGGGTCGGCGATGAGCACCTCGTCCCCGGGGTCGACGAGGGCGGCGGCACCCAGCACCAGCGCGGCCGACGCCCCGGCGGTCACGACGACCCGGCCCGGATCGACGTCGACACCGTGCCGCTCCCCGTAGAACCGCGCTATGGCGAGGCGCAGTTCGAGCAGCCCGAGCGCCCCCGTGTAGCTCATCGGCCTGCTGCCCACGGCGTCCCGCATCGCGTCGATCACGGCCGGCGGCGCCCCGAAGTCCGGCTCCCCCAGGCTGAGCTTGACGACGTGCCGCCCCTCGGCCTCCAGCACCGCGGCATGCTTGCCGAACTCCATGGCGTAGAACGGCGCGACGGACTGGGCACGGTGCGAGATCCTCATACGACGGGCCTCCCGGGGGTCACTTGTCGAGGGGTCCAGCATGACCACGCACGGCATGCGGTGGGTCATCGGGACGGGCGCTTCGAGGACACGACGCACATCCCGCGGAGAGCTCTGCGCCGTCGCGCGCGGATCCCGGTCGACGCCCTGACCACAGGCTACGCGGTGGTCGACGTGCGGCCGGACCGTGGTGACGGGAGGGGCCCGAGGAGGTCCGCCTGCGACGAGCGGCTCCGTGCGGCTGCCGGACGGACCGGTGTGGCCGGCAGCCCCGTGGCGACGGATAGCCGCGACCACCGACCACCGACCTGTGACCTTCGGCCTGCGACCGTCCGAGCCCACCTCACCGGCCGGTCCAACAGCGCGGTAGGGGTCTCCACCGCGCGGAGGACCACCCGGTGCGCCCGCTCCCGTCCTGCACACTTCACCGGCCGCGCGAACGATCACCCCGTGGCGCCCGATCCCGTCCTGCACACTCCACCGGCCCTGTCATCCCGGGCTGGCCCGGTCGTGGGAACAGCACCCTCGTCGGACGCGAGCGGTGGCTGAAAGCTAGTGGTGCCGGTGAGACTCGAAGGCGGACCTGTGCTCGTCGTCCGTGGCGGGACACCCGCCGGCGTGCGAGTCGCCCGCCCCCAGGAGGCAACCGCCATGACCTTCAACCCACTCGAGCAGCGGGGCATCCCGCTCGACCGCCAGTTGCGCAGCTGGCGTGAGCTGAACGTGCAGCCGATCGATCCGGACCGGTGCGACCCCTACACCCGGTGCCGCATCATCACGATGAACGGCATCGAGGTGGAGGCGATCCTCTTCAGCCACCAGCTCGCCCGGAACACGGTCGACCCGGAGGTCAAACAGCAGCTCGCCCGCACCCGCTACATCGAGGCCCAGCAGCAGAAGGTCGTGAACTGGCTGCTCCCCGGCGTCTCCTCGGTCCTGGAGACGACCATCGCCTACGAGCAGGTCGCCGTGGACCTCACCGCCTGGGTGGCCCGGATGGAACCCGATCCGTATCTGCGGCAGGCGTACCAGTTCGGCGTCCTGGAGGACTTCGACCACCTGTACCGCTACGCCAACCTCTACGAGATGATCGAGCACCGCAAGGCCGAGTCGATCGTCGACAGCCTCACCGAGGTGATGCCGGGCCGGCCCACGCGGTACCACCACCGGGACCCGGTCGACAACGTCCGCGACGCGTACGACAAGGACGCGACCGACCCCCTGTCGAAGCTGCACGCGCTGACGATCATGTCGGCCGAACAGCAGACCATGAACTTCTACATGAACACCGGCCCCACCTACATGGAGCCCATCGCCCGCCAGCTCTACCAGGAGATCGGGCTGATCGAGGAAGAGCACGTCACCCACTACGAGTCGCTCGTCGACCCGGGCGAGACGTGGTGGGAGCAGCTCGTCAACCACGAGTACAACGAGTGCTACCTGTACTACTCGTTCATGGAGCAGGAGAGCGACCCCAGGGTGAAGTCGATCTGGGAGCTGCACCTCAACATGGAGCTGGAGCACCTGCACACCGCCTGCGACCTCATGCGCCGCCACGACGGACGCGACCCGGAGGAGGTCCTGGCACCGGAGCTGCCGAACGTGCTCACCTTCGAGCCGAACAAGCAGTACGTGCGCGAGCTGCTGGACACGCAGATGGACCTCACCACTCTCGGCGCCGGCTATGTGCGGGAGGCGCACGAGCGGTTCGAGAAGATGCAGGAACAGATCCACGGCGGCGAAGCCCCGCCGAGCGACCGGATCATGGCCGAACACGACGCCATGTTCGGTCGCGAGTACCGCGTCCAGACCGAGGGCGAGCACCCCGACCCCGCCCAGCGCGAGAAGTGAGGCGGCCCCAGATGACCGAGCTCCGGACGCCCCGGGCGGGCGACGACCACGCGCCCGACATCGACGTGGTGGCCCTGCTCATGCGCCAGCACGGCGACATCCGCAATCTCTTCGACGAGGTCGAGCAGAGCGAGGGCGAGGAGCGCCGGGACGCCTTCCGGCGCCTGGTCCGGCTGTTGGCCGTGCACGAGACCGCCGAGGAAGAAGTCGTGCACCCCTTCGTCCGCATGGCGGTCCAGGGCGGTCAACAGGTCGTCAAGGACCGCCTGGCGGAGGAGAAGTCAGCGAAGGAGACCCTCGCCGCCCTGGACGACATGGACACCGACGACCCCGAGTTCATGCCCAGGCTGGTGCGGTTGCGGACCGAGGTGCAGGAGCACGCGCGGGCGGAGGAGCGCTACGAGTTCTCCCACATCCGCCGCAGCACGGACGTCACGAACCTCGCCGCCATGGCCAAAGCCGTCAAGGCCGCCGAGGCGATGGCTCCCACTCGGCCCCACCCCGGTGTCGAGTCCGCCACCGCCAACATGGCCCTCGGTCCGGTGGCCGCCCTCATGGACCGCACCAAGGACGCCGTCCGCAAGGCCATGGGCAAGGGCTGACCTGCCCGGCGCCCCCGCCGCGAGCTGCGTCCGTCCGCGCATCCGTCAGCCTTCCGCTCCGTGGGCGTGCCTGCGGGGCAGGGGGCCGACGTGGGCGTGGCGGCCAGTTGATCAGACGCCGCCGAGCCGGTCGACCGGCTGCATCCCAGCGCCGGTTGGCTGAAGAACCCTCCCCTCTCTGCTCAATCTTCCTCCGGGCGCGGCCAGTCCGCGCGATTGCTCGATATATCGATCAGCGTGCGGAACTTCGAGCAGAAGATAAGTTTGGGCCGCGGCTTCGTCAACGTTTCCGACGAGTACTGTCCGGCGCATTTCGCGCCGCCCGGACACCGAAGAAGCAGCCCTGTCACACACGTTGACTTCCGCGCGGGAAACCCTTTACGTTCGGCGCCGACCCTGTCCGGCAATTCGACCCGTGTTCGGAATATCGGTCATTCGCGGTGCGAGAGCGGCCTCGCCTCCGGAAGGAACCCACCCCCCATGCCCCGAACCGCGCGCTTTCCGGCACCACCCTTCGCCCGCTGCCACCGAGCTGGGCGACGGCACCTGCGTTCGTCCCATTCCCCCGGGCGACGTGAGCGACTGGGACTGCGTCCGGGTCCGCTCTGACTACTACGGAATCACCGGCACGTTCGAGTTCTGACCGCCGACGGCCGGACCCGCCAGTGGCAGTTGCACCGGCAGACCGGGGGCGAGTTCGTCCTGGGCAACCGCAGCAGCGGAAAGGTCCGCGTCCCGCCGGGTGTCAACGACCGAGCAATCGCTTCCTCGTCATCGAAAGGTGCAAGATGTCTTCCTTCGTCAGCAGACGGCGACTGCTGCAAGTAGCCGGGGCCACGGTCGCCGCATCCGCAACGGAATCCTTCATGGGCGCGTCTCCCGCGCAGGCGGCCGTTCCTCCCGCAAGAGCCGACATCGGGGCCCTGGCGCACCCCTTCGAACTCGCCCAGGTCCGGCTCACCGCAAGCCGCTGGCTGGACAACCAGAACCGAACGCAGAACTATCTGCGGTTCGTCGACGTCGACCGGCTGCTCTACAACTTCCGCGCCAACCACCGGCTCTCCACCAACGGCGCCGCCGCCACCGGCGGTTGGGACGCGCCGGACTTCCCCTTCCGCACCCACGTCCAAGGGCACTTCCTCACGGCCTGGGCACAGCTGTACGCCGTGAGCGGGGACACCGTCTGCCGGGACAAGGCGACCCACATGGTCGCGGAGTTGGCCAAATGCCAGGCCAACAACGGCGCCGCCGGTTTCAACGCCGGGTACCTCTCCGGCTACCCCGAGTCCGATTTCACCGCGCTCGAACAGCGGACCCTGAGCAATGGCAACGTGCCGTACTACACCATCCACAAGACCCTCGCCGGCCTGCTGGACGTATGGCGCCACATCGGCAGCACACAGGCCCGTGACGTGCTGCTCGCCCTGGCCGGATGGGTCGACTGGCGCACGGGCAGGCTGAGCGGCCAGCAGATGCAGACCATGCTGCAGACCGAGTTCGGCGGCATGAACACCGTGCTGACCGACCTCTACCAGCAGACGGGCGACGCGCGGTGGCTCACCGTCGCCCGGCGGTTCGACCACGCCGCGGTGTTCGACCCCCTGGCATCCGGCCAGGACCAGCTCAGCGGACTGCACGCCAACACCCAGGTGCCCAAGTGGATCGGGGCAGCCCGGGAGTACAAGGCCACCGGCACGACCCGCTACCGGGACATCGCCACCAACGCCTGGAACCTCACCGTCAACGCGCACACCTACGCCATCGGCGGCAACAGCCAGGCGGAGCACTTCCGCGCGCCGAACGCCATCGCCGGCTATCTGAACAAGGACACGTGCGAAAGCTGCAACACCTTCAACATGCTCACCCTCACCCGGGAGTTGTACGCGCTGGATCCCAACCGGGCCGCGCTGTTCGACTACTACGAGCAGGCGTGGCTCAACCAGATGATCGGCCAGCAGAACCCGGCCGACGACCACGGCCACGTCACCTACTTCACCCCCCTCAATCCGGGCGGCCGCCGCGGTGTGGGCCCGGCGTGGGGCGGCGGCACCTGGAGCACCGACTACGGCACCTTCTGGTGCTGCCAGGGAACGGGCCTGGAGATGCACACCAGGCTGATGGACTCCATCTACTTCCGCAGTGACGACACCCTGATCGTGAACCTGTTCGTGCCCTCGGTGCTCAACTGGTCGCAGCGTGGCATCACGGTCACCCAGACCACGACGTACCCCGTCAGCGACACCACGACCCTTCAGGTCACCGGCAACGTCAGCGGTACCTGGGCAATGCGCATCCGCGTCCCGGGCTGGACGACCGGGGCCACCATCAGTGTCAACGGCGTCGCGCAGAACATCGCCACCAACCCCGGCAGCTACGCCACCCTGACCCGCTCCTGGACCTCCGGCGACACGGTCACCGTCCGTCTGCCCATGCGGGTCGTCATGCGAGCGGCCAACGACAACCCGAACGTCGCCGCGATCACCTACGGCCCCGTGGTCCTGTCCGGCAACTACGGTGACGCCGGGCTCAGTTCCCTCCCGTCGCTGACCACGTCCTCGATCACCCGGACCAGCAGCGGTTCGCTCGCCTTCACCGCGACCGCCAACGGCTCCACCGTCAACCTGGGCCCGTTCCACGACGCGCACGGCCACAACTACACCGTCTACTGGAACACCGGCGGCACCGTCCGGCTCACCAACGTGGGCAGCGGTCTCGTGCTGGGCATCCAGAACATGTCCACGGCCGACGGTGGCCGCGCCCTGCTGTGGAACGACTCGGGCACCGCCGACCACGACTGGCAGATGATCGCCGACGGAAACGCGGTCCGCTTCCGCAACGCCCACAGCGGCAAGGTGCTCGGCGTCCTGAACATGTCGACGGCGGACGGCGCGACCGTCCTGCAGTGGTCGGACAACGGCACCGCCGACCACCGGTGGACGCTGCTCGACCAGGGAGACGGAACCTACAAGATCCGCAACGAGAACAGCGGCAAGTTGCTCGCCATCGCCAACAACTCCACCGCCGTGGGTGCGTTCGCGGTCCAGGACTCGGACGACGGCACTGCCGACAACCGGTGGCGCATCGTGAGGAACTAGGCCGCGAGGAAGCACATCGGTCTCCATCCTCCGTCGCGCTCGATCCTTCGACCTTCGTTCGATATCGAGAACACATCGAGAACACGACGAGGTCGAGGCGCAACACACCGACAGTCCGGACAGCCCCTGAAGGGGCCGAACCGGTGACGCTCACTCACGAATGAGGCCCGCATTGCGCAGACTACGTTTCAGCCGCGGTCATCTGTCCGTGGTGCTCGCGGCCCTGGTCGCGTCGGCGGCGACGCTCGTCGCCGATCCGGCTCAGGCGGCCACCACCGGCACCGTACGCGGTGTCGGCAGCGGCCGGTGTCTCGAGGTACCGGGTGGCGCCCAGACCGAAGGCACGAACGTGCAGGTCTGGGACTGCCACGGCGGGACCAACCAGCAGTGGACGCTGACGGACAACAACCAGCTGACCGTGTACGGCAACAAGTGCCTGGACGTCCCGGGCCACGCGACCACGGCCGGCACCCGGCCGGTGATCTGGTCCTGCAACGGCGGAACCAACCAGCAGTGGCGGGTCAACTCCGACGGCACGATCGTCGCCGTGGAGTCCGGCCTGTGCCTGGACGTGTCGGGCGGCGCCACGGCCAACGGCACGGCCGTGCAGCTCTGGAACTGCAGCGGAGGCACCAACCAGAAGTGGACCGGCCCGTCCGGGACGCCCAACTCGTGTGCTCTTCCGTCGACATACCGGTGGACGTCGACCGGTCCGCTGGCGCAGCCGGCGAACGGCTGGGTGGCGCTCAAGGACTTCACCACCGTGACTTACAACGGCCAGCACCTGGTCTACGCGACCGTCTCCGACGGATCGTCGTGGGGTGCGATGACGTTCCGGCCCTTCACGAACTGGCCGGACATGGCCTCGGCCGGCCAGACCAGGATCAGCGGGTCGGCGGTGGCGCCCAAACTCTTCTACTTCGCGCCCAAGAAGATCTGGGTGCTGGTCTCGAACGGGTGGGGCACCGCCTGGCCCTTCACCTACCGCACGTCCAGCGACCCCACCAACCCCAACGGCTGGTCCGCGCCGCAGGAGCTGTTCACCGGCAGCCTCCCCACCGGCGGCCCGATCGACCCGACCGTGATCGCCGACGACCAGAACATGTACCTGTTCTTCGCCAACGACAAGGGCGGCATCTTCAAGTCGACCATGCCGATCGGGAACTTCCCGGGCAGCTTCGGCTCGTCGTACACGACGGTCATGACCGACACGGAGAAGAACCTGTTCGAGGCGCCGGAGGTCTACAAGGTCCAGGGCCAGAACCAGTACCTCATGATCGTCGAGGCTCGGGGAGCGACCGAGCAACGATTCTTCCGCTCGTTCACGGCCTCCAGCCTGAACGGCCCGTGGACCCCGCAGGCCGCCACCGAGTCCAACCCCTTCGCCGGCAAGGCCAACAGCGGTGCCACCTGGACCAACGACATCAGCCACGGCGACCTGGTCCGCAACAACCCCGACCAGACCATGACCATCGACCCCTGCAACCTGCAGTTCCTCTACCAGGGCAGGGATCCCAACGCGACCAACCCCGACTACCTGAAGCTGCCGTACCGGCCGGGTCTGCTCACCCTTCAGCGCTGACCTGCGTGCACACGATCACCAGCTCGTGACCTAGCCCCTTGAGAGAGGCAGACCGCACTGACGCTCCCCGCCACCGCCGACGCGACCGCCGGACACCAGGCCCCCCAGGTGACCGGCGGCAGCCCCCTGGCCCCCCCGACGCACGCCTGCGCGGTACCGGGGCCGGCCGCTGCCTGGACGTGGGCCGTGCCACCACGGCGTCCGGAACCAAGACGCTGATCTGGGACTGCCACACCGCCGCCGACCAGCTGCGGACCACCTGGGCCGGCGGCGAGATCCGCGTCTACGGCGACAAGTGCTCGGACGCCTCCGACCAGGGCACCACCAATGATCTCCCGGACTGACCGCGGGCCACCCTCCTGGCGAAGGGCAAGGGAGGTCAGACCCCCTTTGCAGCAGGCTCCAAAATCGCCACGCACTCCATGTGATGCGTCATCGGAAACAGATCGAACACCCGAAGCGTCCGCACCCGGTACCCCCCGTCCCGGAAGTACCCCAGGTCCCGAGCCAGCGCGGCCGGATCGCAGGCGACGTACGCGATCCTGCGCGCCCCCAGCGACGACAGGTGCTCGACCGTCTTCCGCCCGGCCCCCGCCCGCGGCGGGTCGAGGACGATGAGGTCGACCTCGGTGATGCCGGTGCGCGGCAGAACGCTCTCCACCTTGCCCTGCTCGATGCGGACCCGCTCGAAGGAGGCAAGGTTGTGCCGGGCATCCTCGACCGCGCGCTTGCCGGACTCGATGCCGAGGACCGCGCCCTTGTCGCCGAGGCGGTCGGCCAGCGCGCCCGCGAACAGCCCGACCCCGCAGTACAGGTCGAGCGCCATCTCGCCCTTGCGCGGCAGCAGGCCCTGCATGACGGCCTTGACCAGGGTGTCGGCGGCCTGCGGGTGGACCTGCCAGAAGCCGCCGCTGCCCACCCGGTGGGTGCGGCCGTCGGCCCGCTCGCGCACGAAGGCCCGGCCGTGGACGCGGTGGATGCCGCCGTCCTTCTCCTCGACGCGCATCACGGAGACGGGCTTGTCGAGTTCGACGAGGGGCAGGCGGGCGCCGGGACGGGGCTCCAGGATGACCATGCGGTCCTGGGAGCCGGTGGCCGCGATCGCCTCGACCGACGCCATCCCGGACCAGTCGCGCTCCTCGATGCCCAGCTCGCTGACGCCCGGCGCCGCGATCATGCAGTGCTCGATCGGCTCGACCTCGTGCGAACGGTGGCGGCGCAGACCGGCGTTGCCGTCGGCGTCCACCGCGTACTGCACGCGGGTGCGCCAGGCGGGCACCTCGCCCGCCGGCAGCTTGTCCCCCTCGGCCGGCATCACCGTGCCGTCCCAGCCGGCCTCCTCGGGGGTGAGACCGGCGAGCCGCTTGAGCTGCTCGGCGACCACCTCGCCCTTGAGGCGCCGCTGGGCGCCCGGCTTCGCGTGCTGCCAGTCGCAGCCGCCGCAGCGGCCCGGCCCGGCGTAGGGGCAGGGCGCCTCGATGCGGTCCTTGGAGGCCGAAAGGATCTCCACGGCATCGGCACGCAGGAACCGCGCGCCCTCCTCGCCCTCGGTGACCTTGGCCACGACCCGCTCACCGGGCAGGGTGTGCCGGACGAAGAGCACCTGGCCGTCCTCCGTGCGGGCGATGCAGTGCCCGCCGTGGGCGACGGGGCCGACCTCGACCTCGAACTCCAGCCCCACCAGCGATTTCTTCGGTTCTGCCTGCATGGCGGGGTGACTCCACAACGTCAAGGGAAGAGGCGGGACGACAACCCACCAGGACAACAGCCCACCAGTCTACTTCGGCGCCGACGACTCCTTCGCCCGGTCCACGGCGGCCGGACCGCGCCGCACCGAACCCGGCGCGTTCCACTCCTGCCGCCTGCGGGCCCGCAGCTTCGCCGCCTCCGAGGACTGGAGCTGGTACGGCACCGAGGTCACCATGACCCCCGGCGTGAACAGCAGCCGGCCCTTGAGCCTGAGCGCGCTCTGGTTGTGCAGCAGATGCTCGTACCAGTGGCCGACCACGTACTCGGGGATGATCACGGAGACGGCGTCGCGCGGCGACTCCTTCCTGAGCCCCTTGACGTAGTCGATGATCGGCCGCGTGATCTCGCGGTACGGGGAGTCCAGCACCTTCAGCGGTACGTCGATCCCGCGCCGCTCCCACTCGGCGCGCAGTGCCTTGGTCTCGGCGGGGTCGACGTTGACGCTCAGGGCCTCCAGGGAGTCCGAGCGCATCAGCTTGGCGTACGCCAGGGCCCGCAACGCCGGGCGGTGGATCTTGGAGATCAGGACGACGGAGTGGACCCGGGAGGGGCGCAGGCTGTCGTCGCTGGGGCCCTCGGGCGCCGCGATCTCCTCGGCGACCCGGTCGTAGTGCTTACGGATCGCCGTCATCGTCGCGTAGAAGATGCACATGCCGAGCAGGGCCACCCAGGCGCCGTGGGTGAACTTGGTGACCAGGACGACGACCAGGACGAGCCCGGTGAAGAAGGCGCCGAAGGCGTTGATCGCCCGGGAGCGGATCATGTGGCTGCGCTTCGCGGCGTCCTTCTCGGTGGCCAGGTGGCGGTTCCAGTGCCGGACCATGCCGGTCTGGCTGAGCGTGAAGGACACGAACACGCCGACGATGTACAGCTGGATGAGCCGGGTCGAGTCGGCGCCGTAGATCCACACCAGGAGTCCGGCCGCGCCGGCCAGCAGCACGATGCCGTTGGAGAAGGCGAGGCGGTCGCCTCGGGTGTGGAGCTGGCGCGGGAGGTAGCGGTCCTGGGCGAGGATCGAGCCGAGCAGCGGGAAGCCGTTGTAGGCGGTGTTCGCGGCGAGGAACAGCACCAGCGCGGTGGCCGCGGCCAGCACGACGAACAGGAAGCTGCCCTTGCCGAAGACGGCCTCGGCGACCTGGGAGATCACCGGGTTCTGCACGTAGTCCGGGCCGACCGCGGCGCCGTTCTTGAGGAGGTCGACCGCCGGGTTCTCCGCCATGCGGACCTTGGTGACCATGGCCAGCACGATGATCCCGCAGAACATGGTGACGGCCAGCAGGCCCATCGCCGCGAGCGTGGTCGCCGCGTTCTTGGACTTGGGCTTGCGGAACGCCGGCACGCCGTTGGAGATCGCCTCGACACCGGTGAGCGCGGCACAGCCGGAGGAGAAGGCGCGCAGCATCAGGAAGACGAGGGCGAAACCGGCCAGCCCCTGGTGCTCGGCCTTGATGTGGTACTGCGCCGTCGGCGCCCGCATGGTGTCGTCCAGCACCAGGCCGCGGAACGATCCCCAGGCGATCATGACGAAGACGCCCGCGACGAAGACGTAGGTCGGGATCGCGAAGAGCGAGCCGGACTCCTTGACCCCGCGCAGGTTCATCAGGGTCAGCAGGACGATCACGGCGATCGCGCAGAACACCTTGTGCTCGACCACGAAGGGGATCGCGGAGCCGAGGTTCTCGATGCCGGAGGCGATGGAGACGGCGACCGTGAGGACGTAGTCGACGAGCAGGGCGCTGGCGACCGTGAGGCCGGCCTTGGGGCCGAGGTTGGTGTTGGCCACCTCGTAGTCGCCGCCGCCGCTCGGGTACGCGTGCACGTTCTGCCGGTAGGAGGCGACCACCGTGAACATCAGCACGACGACCGCCACGGCGATCCAGGGGCTGAAGTGGTACGCCGACACACCCGCGATGGACAGGACCAGCAGCACCTCGCCGGGCGCGTACGCCACGGAGGACAGCGGGTCGGAGGCGAACACGGGAAGGGCGATGCGCTTCGGCAGGAGCGTTTCCCCGAGCCGATCACTGCGCAGTGCGCGCCCGATGAGAATCCGTTTGGGCACGTCGGTCAGTTTGGACACAACAGAGAAGCGTAAGCGTTCGAACGGGCGAACAACCACCCGGCACCCCGCATCTGCTCTCCGGGTGAAATCGGCCCCCTCCCCGGCTACGGATTCCGGGGGCGGCCGGCTCCGCATGCCTATATGACAAGACCCCCGCCCCCCTACCGCCTCCGGAGCTTTTCATGCACACGACCCCAGAGCTGATCGGCGCCGCGGCCACCCTCGTCGGCCTCGGATTCCTGACTCTCGCGAGCCTCCGCAGCATCAGCCGCCGCTGATCGTCACGAGTCAGGGGCAACCGTGCACAGGGGTGCCGTCGTCCTACCGCGCGTGTGTAGCTTGGGCCTCGGTCTGAGACCCTGATGTGGCTGAGCAGTAACTGTTGACACCGGAAGGACGGTCGTGCACATCGTCATCATGGGCTGCGGGAGAGTGGGTTCCGCTCTCGCCCAGACCCTGGAGCAACAGGGGCACACGGTCGCCGTGATCGACCAGGACCCCACCGCCTTCCGACGACTGGGCTCCGGTTTCGGTGGTCGTCGTGTGACCGGAGTCGGCTTCGACCAGGACACCCTGCGCGAGGCGGGCATCGAGGAGGCCGGCGCCTTCGCCGCGGTCTCCAGCGGCGACAACTCCAACATCATCGCCGCGCGCGTGGCCCGCGAGATGTTCGGCATCGAGAACGTCGCGGCGCGCATCTACGACCCCCGGCGTGCCGAGGTCTACCAGCGCCTGGGCATCCCGACCGTGGCCACGGTCCGCTGGACGGCGGACCAGATGCTGCGCCGGCTGCTGCCCTCGGGTGCGGAGCCGTTGTGGCGCGATCCCACCGGTGGGGTCCAGTTGGCCGAGGTGCACGCCTCGACCGCCTGGGTCGGCCACAAGATCAGCAAGATGCAGGAGGAGACGGGCGTCCGGGTGGCGTTCCTGACCCGCCTCGGCGAGGCGATCCTGCCCACCTCGCAGACGGTGCTGCAAGAGGGCGACCTGGTCCACGTGATGATGCGCACGGACGACATCGAGAAGGTCGAGGCGTCCTTCGCCGAGGGCCCCGAAGAGGAGGGCGGTCACTGATGAGGGTCGCCATTGCCGGTGCCGGTGCGGTCGGCCGCTCGATCGCGGGCGAACTGCTGGAGAACGGCCACGAGGTCCTTCTCATCGACAAGGCGCCGACCGCCATCTCGGTCGAGCGCGTCCCGCAGGCGGAGTGGCTGCTCGCCGACGCCTGCGAGATCACCTCCCTGGACGAGGCCGCGCTCCAGCGCTGCAACGTCGTGATCGCCGCGACCGGCGACGACAAGGTCAACCTGGTCGTCTCCCTGCTGGCGAAGACGGAGTACGGCGTCCCGCGGGTCGTCGCCCGGGTGAACAACCCGAAGAACGAGTGGCTGTTCAACGAGTCCTGGGGCGTGGACGTCGCCGTCTCCACCCCGCGCCTGATGTCCGCCCTGGTCGAGGAGGCGGTGAGCGTCGGCGACCTGGTCCGCCTGCTCCGCTTCAGCCACGGCGACGCGAACCTGGTCGAGCTGACCCTGCCGGAGGAGTCGGCGCTGGCCGGCACGACGGTCGGCGACGTGGAGTGGCCCGAGGACACCTCCCTGGTCACCATCATCCGCGGCACGCGTGTCCTCACCCCGTCCCGGGAGGACTCCCTGGAGGCGGGCGACGAACTCCTCTTCGTGGCCGCCCAGGCCCGCGAGGAACAGCTGGAGGACCTGCTGTCGGTCCGCAAGGAAGAAGCCTCTTAGGCGGTACGACGACGGAGGGCGCCCCGCACACGCGGGGTGATCCTGATCGTCCTCACGATCTTCGTGATGGGAACCCTGGCCCGCTGGCGAGCGGTCCGCGCGCGGACGAGAGCGGAGAAACTGGCGGCAC